>JAIRZR010000031.1 GCA_031267155.1 Prevotellaceae bacterium
AAATTGGGAATCCATGCTGCCAGCATCGGGCTTGCAACGCCCACCTGGATAAATACTTCGCTGAATCGCAGCAGCAATATGTATATAAAACTCAGAGCGATGCCTATACCTATCTGCATTCCGATACCGCCCCTGATTTTTCGCGACGACAGCGAAACGCCAATCAGGGTAAGCACGAACACCGAAAAGGGGATGGACGTTCTGTTGTAGTTTTCCAGCAGGGACTTGCTTGGATTCTGGCCGCGCATCTTCTGTTCCTTGATATTGTCCTGCAGCTCGAAATAATTCATGGATATTATCACATTGTCCCGCTGTTTCAGTTCTTCGGCGGAAAAATTGACAGCCGTATCCATCTTGGTTCCAGTGGTAATGATTTCCGAAGAATCGGACAGATCCCGTATGAAATAATTATTCATTTGCCATACCTTTTTTTCCATGTCGTATATGGCATAATCCGCTATAAGTTTTGATTTCAGGACATTGTTCTCGAAACGTTCCAGGCAGAAATTGCTGGCGCGATTCGACGAAGGATAGAAATTGGAAATATACAGATATATATTCGGCTGAACCTGAAGGTGCAGGTTCATGCTTTTCCGCAGATAGGGATTTCTTATATACTGTGTTTCAAACTCTATCCTTATCTTGTTTGCAGGCGGTATGATAAAATGATTCAGCGCCGCGCTGAACAGGAATATCATGCTTGCCGAAATAAAATAGGGATACATCATCCTCATAAAACTCACTCCGCTCGACAGTATGGCAATAATTTCGGTATTGTACGCCATTTTCGAAGTGAAAAATATAACGGTAATAAACACAAACAGGGAACTGAATGTATTTATATAGAACGGAATAACAGTCAAATAAAAATTGAACACAATCTTGCTCAGGGGCGCGTTTTTGGTAACAAAGTCGTCGATATGCTCGCTGATATCGAATATGATGATTATTACAATAATGATAGCCAGCATCAGGAGATATGTCCCTATAAATTTTCCGATTATGTACAAGTCTATTTTTTTCAAGTCCTTATCATTAGATGTTTTACTCGACCGGCATGAACGTGCTTATGGATTCCGCCTGTTTGACATAGTCGTGGGATACTCCCTTGTGCATTTTTATAACCTTGTTGAGAGGCACATACACGGACTGCTCGTTTACCCATCCAACCATAAGGCTTCGCTGATTGTCCAGCAGGGCTTCCACAGCGGATATGCCCATGAAACTTGCTACAATCCTGTCTTTTGCAGTTGGAGAACCGCCGCGCTGCATGTGTCCCAGAATGGAGAGGCGAATCTCGAACTGGGGAAATTCCGCCGCCATTTTTTGAGATATTTCACTCGCATTGCCCTCTTCGATGCCTTCGGCAACCAGAATGATGGAGGATTTTTTCTTGCTGCTGCGGGTGGAGAGATAGTTGCGGACTTTATCCAGCTGATTCTTTTCCTCCGGAATCATGGCAACCTCGGCGCCGCACGCGATACAGCCGTCCATGGCGATAAATCCCGCCTCGCGTCCCATTACTTCCACGAAAAACACCCTGTTGTGCGAATTGGCGGTATCCCTGATTTTATCCACCGCCTGCACGACCGTGTTAAGCGCCGTGTCGTATCCTATCGTATAGTCCGTTCCGTACAGGTCGTTATCGATTGTTCCGGGAATGCCTATGATATTCAGGTTTGTTTCCTTCGACAGCAGGTTTGCGCCCGTAAAGGAGCCGTCCCCGCCGATAACCACCAGGGAATCGATGCTGTATTTTTGCAGCTGTTTATAAGCGAGTTGCCGTCCCTCTGCCGTTCGGAATTCCGTGCTTCGCGCAGTTTGCAGAAACGTGCCTCCGCTCTGTATGATTCCGCTCACGTCTTCCGAGCGCAGCTGGAAAATGTCGCCTTCCATAAGTCCCTTGTATCCGCGTCGAATACCGTAAACTTCGAAGCCATTGTTGATTCCGGCGCGGGTAACAGCCCTGATTGCTGCATTCATCCCCGGGGCGTCCCCTCCTGAAGTTAGTACTCCAATTCTTCTTGTATTCATATTTTTACTAAATTTACAATCGTCTATACCTTAGAACAAAAAACTGTTAATCGGGTTGTCGCGGTTTTGTGAAAAATTCCAGAGTATTGTATATGTTCATAAAATGCAACAAACGTTTCCTGAACCCTATTTTGGATTTAATAGCCTGTTCGAAGGGCGCATAGAAAGTCAGTATCCTTTGACTGTCTTCACTGGTAAGTTCCTGGTTAGCATATTTTACTTTAAGATATGTTGCCGTAAACGCTTCGAACGAAGTCCCCAGGTTCCTGTCTATCACCTGTCCCGCGTACTGGAGCGGAGTCAGTTCATTCCTGAAATATCCCATCTGGTACATCAGGAACATCGCCGCACGGTATGGATAATAGGCTTCCTTCTTCGGGTCGGAGATTCGTTTTGCACGGCGGGCATATATCAGGAAAATAATGTACGGAATGGAAAACACCAGAATCAGCGCAAGCAGAATGACCCCCGCAACGGAAATAAGCGTGATTAAAAGGATATGAGTCTCTCCGGCGCTTTTATCTGCCGGCTGGCTGTCCACCGGTTTCTTTTCTTCCTTTTTTACGCTTATCCTGAATTCGTCCACCGGCACGGGCGAAGGCAGTTTTTTCAGTATGGATTTTATCAGCCAGTCTTTCGGTTCCGAAACATCTTCAACCCGGGTGAATGACAGAGCCAGTCCCCGGTTGCCGTTTTGTATGTCGCGAAGTTTTATGTGCAGCGAATCCCTGAGTAAAGTCGCAAGCGAAACGTCTAACTTTATGCTGTGCGGAGTTTCCAGCGAGTACTCTCTGTCGAAATAGACCAGTTTGTCCATGTTCAGCCGGATAAGATTCCGGACTGTATCCACATCCGTCACTTCTCCCGTTGCGGCAAGCCATGCTTTTTGCGGGTCGAGCGGCGGGGTTCCGTCGGTGCCGGGAGCTTCCGACTGTTCGGAGTCGCCAAAGGTGGTGTCAAAATCGAGCCATCCGTATTCGGGGAAAAACACCTGTACCCATGCATGTGCCTGCTTGTTGTATATCCAGTACCAGCCCTTGTTGTTGCTGCTTCTGTCCACGGTGGCGTATCCCGTAGCTACACGGACGGGTATTCCGCAGGCGCGCAGCAGGAGGAATGTGCTTCCGGCATAATATGTACAGTTGCCGACATGGTCATTCAGGAGGAAATTAAGTATGCGTCCTCCGGGAGGTACTGTTGTCGCCACATTCGAATAGCTGTAAACGGACTTGCCCGATTCGTCCGCCTGCATAAAATAGTCCCTGATGGCGAGTATTTTGTCCACCGGAGTACTGGCTTCCGCCCTGTCGATGATTTCCTTCGCAATAGCCTTTACCGTGTCGTAAGCCCGGTTGTCGGGATATTTCGTATAATAGTTTAAGAAAGCGGTATCCACGCCTTCGTAATCCTTTATTTCGCGCAGGAGGTTAAACCGCTGTTCCTGAAAATTGTATATGGAGAGATCGTTTCCCGTATTGTTGTACACAAAATACGCGCTGTTCAGCTCGCTGACCCACATTTTAGCCCTGTATGCTGAGGTATACTGATTATACATGTCGTTTTTGACGGCGACGGGCTGGCAGTAAAAGGCTGTCGAGGGCGCGGTAAATTCGCCCGGAGAGGCTCTTACCTTGTAAACTTCGGCTTCGACAACTTTCCTGAGCTTTTGCGACATCCCGTTTTCGATAACCGAATGGTCTGTCTCTGTAAAATACAGGGGGATGGACGAGGGATCCGGAGAAAACAAATCGTTGTTTGGCATCAGCGAATCGGACTCGAATGTTTCGGTATAGTCGTCAAACAGGCTGAGGTATTTGGAAACAAAATAGAGCGGATTGGGAACATCGGAGTCGGGGAAAAAATTGTCGATGTATGCCACGAACAGCGTGATGTCTTCGCTTTCACTTTCTCCCGCGTCGCGGTTCAGGTTGTCGTTGACCTGCATCGCGCCCTTCATCTGTATGGAACTGTCGGGAAGCATGTCGTACAGACTGTTTTTATTGTCGTTCTTGATTGTTCCCTCGACCCATTTCACTTCCAGCGTCTTAATTTCGTGATGGAAGATGTGGAATGTAAGGAACAGGATCAGCAGCATGGCGGCGGAATAGAGCAAAAAACCCTTGACGGGCTTAATCCACGAGCGCAGTTCCTTTTCGTCGGTGTTCCGCAGCAGCTCGTTCATGAAAATAATGTAGAAGGCGTAAACAAGCGCCGGGACAAAGTTTTTCAGCATGTAGCTGATGTCCGTTTTTCCTGAAAGAGATGTGATTATGATGCCGGCAGACAGGAGCAGGGTGGAAAGTATGGCGGGAAAATATTTGGTGCGCGAGAATCCCCAGCCGCAGATCCATCCGGCAATGAACAGCGCTCTGAACAGTAGAAAATCTATCAGGAGAAAGAAGGAATCAAACTCTCCGGAAGCAAAATTGTCCAGGAAGAAACTGATTCCCGCAAACAGCAGAATCAGGGTAATGAAGGATGGTAAAAACCTGAACCTGAACGAATGAAATACTATGGCAGCAATTATTCCACATGCAAAATACGCTGTCTCCAAAAGATGCTGGCTGTGATTGAACAGCGGAAAATGATTTGAAGTTGTGTAAATTAAAATATAAATGACAAAAATTGTCGGAATACACAAAAACAATATTTGTCTAAAAAGCTGCTTCAACGATATATGATTCATTTTACCCATTTGTCTTTTATGACTTTCCGGTGACAAAGGTAGATAATTAAACTCAACTACCAAATTTTACCCGTAAAAAGTGATTTATACTGCTGTATTCCTGACGGTTCAGTATTTGTGGAATGTGTTAAATGCTCGATTACGTTATGCGGAAAAGAAGGGTTTAGATATATTTTTTTCGGCTCTATAGCGAATGGGTGTATTGACTACGTCGAACTTCGTTTCCAAAATGTCGGGAATTGAATATTTTTTCCGTACTGGATGTTATATAGAAGCAAGCCCCAGCCTTGCTTTTAGCGCGGCGTAGTCTGAAGACCAATGTCGTCAAATTAAGGGCTGAAAGCCCGATAATCAACAGCACAGGGCAAGGCAAACCTTGCCGGCAAGGCCCTGTGGAATAAATACCCGATAAACGCTAAGCCCTGCAAGGGCGTAATCAAATGAAACAAACCTGATTCCGCCCCGTTGGGGCTTGACGGTGAGGGCGCATTTTCTACACAGGGCATTACCCTGTGCTATTGATACCGCTCTTTCAGAGCTTCTTATGGCTTAACTTGATGACATTGG
>JAIRZR010000036.1 GCA_031267155.1 Prevotellaceae bacterium
CAGTAATCCCAAACTTACAATGGAACTCTTGGCTCAAACAACTGAAGGGGGTATGCAGTTCCGGCACACTTTTGTATTTATTTATTTTGCAAAAGTAATTCTTTTTCCTGTATATTATTCCTTTTGGACCTGATTCAAAGGCTTGTGGCTGGAGGTAAACGGTTTTCTATTGATATTAATGCCCTGCGGGCAATTTCGCAATGCGCATTATGTTCACAGTATCATGAAACTGTTACACCTTATTTATTTCACGTCCCTTAGTGTCTTTTGACGCCGTAGGCGTCCAATTTTGATAACCCCGTGCAAGCGAAGCGCGGCTCGGGGGTCAACTGTCCAAGTTCCGTCAGAACTCCGAAGGAGTTCAATCCCTGCGGGCTTGATGGGAAGAAACTGTTCAGCTTCTTACGGAGTTATGGAGAGATGTATGTTGTACACCGACTGTGCTATGCTTGTTCGGGGTATTCTACATATCAATTTCGATCCAGTGCGCCTCCCTGTTAAACCCTGATCCGGACTGGACACTTGGAGGTAAACAAAAAAATAACTGTAAAAGCCGGATAGTTCCTCAAAGTAATATTTCGCCGGTTTAAGCTTTTTCAGTTTGTTTTGCAAAATTTCACTAACTTTGTGCCGCGGCCGGAGAGAAAATTAATACTAACTTTGCGCCGTAAAAAACAAATTGGAATATGGATTTACATTTAAAAGACAGGATTGTTCTGGTAACGGGTGGAAGTCGGGGAATAGGCAGCGCCATTTGCGAAGCCTTTGCTGCAGAGGGCGCTGCCGTGGCATTCACTTATGTGCACAGCAGGGACAAAGCCGAAGCGCTGAGCGTTCGCCTGCAGAGCGACTGCGGCGCCAGAGTGATGTGCATGGCTGCCGATATGAGCAGCGAAGCCGAAATACTGGCAATGATTGAAAACGTGGAACAGTCGATGGGCACCATTGACATTTTAGTCAACAATGCCGCCGTCTGTCCGTCGGGGCCGATAACTTCCTACACCGGCGAGGACTGGGAACGGACTTTTGCCACCAACGTTACGGGCATGTTTATTGCCTCGCGCGAAGTGGTGCGCCGCCTGCAGGAAAAGCAGAAAGGCGGCGCAATCGTCAACATTGCTTCCCAGGCTGCGTTCCGGGGTTCCACCACCGGACACCTGCCCTACGACAGCAGCAAGGGCGCGATGGTCTCGTTCACGGTCGGACTTGCACGCGAAGTTTCAGCCTGCGGAATACGTGTCAATGCCGTGGCTCCCGGACTTGTACGCACCGAAATGGTTGCCAGGACATGGGAGGAACGGAAAGAACGCTACCTGCAAAATATCCCGATTCACCGGATTGCCGAACCACGGGAGATTGCCGACGTCGTTGCCTTTCTTGCCTCCGACCGCGCAGGCTACATTACGGGCGCAACGATCGACGCATCGGGCGGAATGATGATGAGATAATTAATAATTAAATATTTATAAACCATTTTAAAGATTAATAAAGATGAAAGACAGTACATTAACAAAACATGTTTCCCTCGCCGTGATGATGATGATGCAGTTTCTGCTGCTGGCGGTATGGTGGGTGCCACTGGCGGCATATCTCACCAACAGGGGAGTGGATGGCGTCATGAAGGCTCTGGTATTAAGTTCCATGGCAATAGGATCGATGGCGTCGCCCATAATCGGGGCTTTTGCCGACAGGTATCTGTCGGCGCAGAAAATTCTGGCAGTATCCAATCTGCTGACGGCGCTGTTTCTGCTTGTGACAGGACTGTCCGATGATTTCCTGTGGGTATTCATATCCATTTTCGCAGCCATGCTGTGCTACATGCCTACATGGAGTTTGACGAGCGCTATTGCCATGACGCACGCCAAACCGGAACTGTTTCCCCGCATCCGAATGTTCGGAACGGTGGGATGGGTTGCCTCCGGGCTGTTCAGCCTTGTGGCAGTAAGGTTTTTTAAGGTGGATATGTTTGACGGCAGCAACATTCCCCTGTTCTGCGGCAGCGGCCTTGCGCTTGTCGCGGCGCTGCTGAACCTCACTCTGCCCGACACTCCTCCAAACAAAAGCGGGGAAAAACTGTCCGTCCGCAAACTGCTTGGAATTGACGCTTTCACGATGCTGCGCGACAGGAACTACCGGATGTTCATAATCTGCTCGTCGGCCGCGATGCTGGCTTTTGCACTGTACTACAGCTTCGGCTCGGAGTTTTTGCGGGACCGCCAGTTTAAGTACATCACCCTTACCATGAACTGGGGACAGGCGGTCGAACTGGTTTTCCTCTTTTTTGCCTCTACCATCATAATGCGGACAGGCCTTAAAAAGGCGTTGACCATAGGCTTAATCGCCCTGATTGCCCGCTACATGTCGTTTTACCTTGGGGGAGTATTCGACGCTGGCGTGCTGTATATCGTGGGAATCATGTTCCACGGACTGATTTTCGGGCTGTTCTTCGCGGGCGGACAGGTATATACGGACAGCATCGCGCCGAAAACGCTGCGCGCGCAGGCTCAGGGAATGCTGTCGTTCCTGATATGGGGAGTGGCGCTGCTGCTGGGAAACTTCATCTGCGGACAGCTGATTGACTTTAACAAAACTGTTGATGCTTCGGGCGTTGCGACGTATGACTGGAATACTGTTTTCGGAATAACAACAGTCTTTTCTGTTGCCGTGGCGATACTGTTCTGTCTGTTTTTCAAACAGGAAAAGGGGACGAAATCATGAAGCAGGCATATTTTCTCGGAATCGACAACGGCGGCACAATGTCGAAGGCTGCCGTTTATGATGCATGTGGAAGGGAACTGTCCGTAGCCTCGTGCCGTGTTCAGCAGCTTGTTCCCCGTGCGGGATGGAGCGAGCGCGATATGGAATCGCTATGGATGGATACGGCTTCCGTCATACGGCAGGCTACCGTGCAGGCGGGTATTGAGCCTTCGCAGATACAGGGCATTGCATGTACGGGACACGGCAACGGGCTGTATCTCCTCGACCGTCGCGGAAAACCTCTGCGCAGGGGGATCAACTCGAGTGACGAACGGGCGCAGAGCTATATCGACAACTGGCACAGCCAGCATGTCGATGAACAGGTGTTGCCGAAAACGGCGCAGAGTATATGGGCGGCACAGCCGGCGCCGCTGCTGGCGTGGCTCAGGGACAACGAGCCGGATGTGTTCCGCAATACGGGTACCGTGCTTATGGTGAAGGACTATATCCGCTATCGCCTGACGGGTGAACGGCGGGCTGAAATAACCGACATGTCGGGGACGGGGCTGATGAATGTGGTGGACGAGACTTACGACGCCGCTGTGCTGGAGGCATACGGCGTGCCGGAGATAATGCCGTGGCTTCCCCCGCTGGTCGAATCGGCTGAAACGGCCGGATACATCTCTGCCGAAGCCGCTTCGCTTACCGGACTTCGGCAGGGTACTCCCGTTGCCGGCGGAATGTTCGACATCGACGCCTGCGCGCTGTCGTCGGGAATACTGAATCCCGGACAGTTTTCGATAGTCGCCGGAACATGGGGAAACAACCAGTACATCGACCGGCAGCCTCTGGTGGACAAAGACCTGTTCATGACAAGCCGGTATGTCATTCCCGGATGGTATCTGATGCTGGAGGGCAGTCCGACCTCGGCAGGCAACCTCGAATGGTTTCTGGAAACGTTCTTTGCCCATGAACGGATGGATTTCGGAGAGGGTTTCTACGGACACATTGCCGGCATGGTGTCGCAGACGGAACCGGCGGATTCGCAGACGGTGTTTCTGCCGTTTCTCTACGGATGCAACAGCGGAAACCTGAAAGGCGGGTTTTTCGGACTTGAGGCTGCCCATGGACGCGGCGAGATGCTGCGCGCGATATTCGAGGGGATAGTCTTTTCCCACTATCAGCATATCGAACGGCTGCTGAAGTTCAGGGCATTTCCCGAAGTCATCCGTCTGACCGGCGGAGCGGCGCGCAATCCGGTATGGTGCCAGATGTTTGCCGACTGTATCGGAATACCGGTGGAAACGCCTGCCGGTTCGGAACTCGGAGCGCTGGGAGCGGCTATGGCTGCTTCTGTGGCTACAAAGTACTACAGTGATTTTACACAGGCAGTGAACGCAATGACTGCCATCGACAAACGCTACAGTCCAAATCCGGAATATACGGCAGTGTACCGTAAAAAATATCAGGCATACAGGGAACTGATATGCCGCTTAAATAAAACTTGAATATTTCAATGTCAAGTCGCAGAGATTTTATTAAAAGCGAATACAGGCTAATAATTGAAATACTGTCTTTTCTGCTTATGTTATGTTCGCTTGTACCCCTGCTTTCATACGGGGAAATTTCCGGGGAAGATTCCGTGCCGATACATTACAGCATAAATGGGCAGATAGACAGCTGGGGCGATCCTTCATATATAATTACCCTTTCGCTGATCAGCCTGGCGTTTTATGTATTACTTTCGGTTTTGCAGAGATATCCAAAAATACTGAATTATCCGGTTAAAATAACTCCGATCAATGCGGAACCGGTACACCGCCTGGGCATAGCATTAGTCAGACATTTAAAGCTGTTTTTAGCGCTGATATTCGGATATTTGAACAATGCGACTTTTGCAGTGGCAGTCGATAAAAGCGATGGTATCAACAGCGCCGTTCTCCTAAGCCTGATAGCAATGTTGTTCGTGTGTCTCACAGTTTACGGCATGAAGATGATGAAATATAGATAGTCTGTAATTTCCTGTGCAACAGGGACAGACATCTTGCTCGACAGAGACGGGTCAACTCGTTCGTCAGAGACGGCCAACTTGCGCGACAGAGATGGCCAACTTGCTCGACAGAGATGGCCAACTTGGTCGACAGAGATGGCCAACTTGCGCGACAGAGATGGCCAACTTGCGCGACAGAGATGGCCAACTTGTTCGACAGAGATGGCCAACTTGCTCGACAGAGATGGCCAACTTGCGCGACAGAGACGGGCAGCTTGCCTGACAGAGACGGGCAGCTTGCCTGACAGAGATGGCCAACTTGCTCGATAGAGATATTTAGCCTGCGCACGTATATGATTTGAGGATCATTTGAACATCCTGACTTGCTTTTTTTCTGTTTCATAGCTTTATTTTGCCGATTAAGTACTTTTTTCGCTAATCAATGTTTGAATGGAAAATACTTTTGTATAAAAAATTGAAACTGTTTAAATGATGTCATCAATGAAAAAAAGGTATAAGCAGGGAAAACATCGCATTATAATAAGTTTGGTATGTTTGACGGATTTGAGTGTGGATTATGCATACACTGTCGTTCAAAAATAAGAAAATCCTGCCTGCCGTTTCCCATCTGCTTGGATGGGCGCTTTTCGTTTATATCACGGCTCCGCTGATTAACAGGACGGAACATCCGCTGGGAAATCTGTTTCCATGGCTTTTAATTATGAGTTATCTGTTTCTGGCGGTATATTTTTATTTTAACGGACATGTTTTTGTGCCGCATTTCCTGTCGAAAAAACGGACAGCGCTTTTTCTGGGGTTTACGCTTGCGGCATACGCTCTTTTCTGTTTTGTCATTCCCGCCATTTTCCATCATTTTTTTATATCCGAACTGCCTTTCCATCCGGGACATCCGGATTTTCAGCTGCAGGACGGCGAGCGGATGATGCCGTTCTTCAAGCGCTACGGTATGTATTCCCGTTCCAGCCAGTTTCTGATCGTTTTTATTGTAAGCACGGGACTGAAAGCCGGTTCGCAGTGGTATTCGGAAAAGCGGCGGTTGCAGGAACTGGAAAATTCGATGGTGCAGGCGGAACTGTCGTTCCTGAAATCGCAGATTCATCCGCATTTCCTTTTCAACTGCCTGAACAGTATTTACTATCTGGCATTGAGCGGGGACAGAAAGGCGCCGGAAGTCATTCTTTCGCTTTCCGGATTCCTGCGATTCGTTACGGTCGAAAGCAATCATAACCGTATCCCGCTGGAAAAGGAGGTGAAGATGATGGAGGAATACATTCATCTCCAGAGTTTGCGGGCTTCGGAAAAGTTCGAACTGCGGTTTCGGCTTAAAGGCGATTTTCGGGAATGGACGATTATGCCGCTGACGTTTGTCCCGTTCGTGGAAAACGCTTTCAAGTACGGGATAAGCGCTCACGTCAACTGTTTCATCCATATTTGCGTGGAAATCGAAAATGGCCTGCTGGAGTTTGCCTGCGACAATTCGATTGTTTCGGGAATTAGCAGCCGGAATCTTTCCTCCGGCGTCGGGCTGGAAAATATCCGCAAGCGGCTGGAGCTGGCTTATCCCGGACGCCATTCGCTGGCAATCGTCGTCGACAGTTCGGCTTTTCATGTAAAACTTCAAATCAGGCTTGTGTAGAAAATGAAATGTATAGCAATCGACGATGAACCGCTGGCGCTGAAATTGCTGGAACGCTATTGCAGCCGGATACCTTCCATCAGCCTGCTGGGCACATATACCGACCCGCTGGACGGTATCCCGTATATCCGCTCCATGCAGCCCGATTTAATTTTTCTGGATATTCGCATGCCCGACGTCTCCGGTATCAGCATCGTGCAAACGCTGAAAAAGGATACGCTGGTTATTTTCACGACCGCGCACCGCGAATATGCCGTCGAAGGATTTGATCTGGATGTTGCCGACTATCTCCTCAAGCCGTTCAGTTTCGAGCGTTTCCTGAAAGCCTGCGACAGGGCGGAGGAACGTCTCCTGTCGCTGCAGAGAAGGAGCAGCCCCGAACAGCAGACCGGCGGCAAAACCGTTTCGTTCAAGTGCAGCTACCGGAATGTATGCCTGCCGCTTCACTCCATCCTGTATATCGAGGCTTTCGATAACTGCGTCAGGATTGTAACGCCCGACAAAACCTACATGCCGCTGATGACAATGAAAACAGTTCAAAGCCTTCTGCCCGAAACGGAATTTGTCAGGGTACACAAGTCATTCATTGTCGCCGTCGGCAAAATCAAGTCCTTCAACTGCGAACAGGTTCTTACCGAGCGCAGGCGAATACCCGTCGGCAGAAGCTACCGCAGGGAGTTTCTGGAATACATGAAAACGCGGAAACGGGGATATTAAGAGGTGTGGAATGTGTCCGTCATTGCGAATACCCGTTTCGTACCTAAACTAAAAGCGGAATGACGTTTAGTCAGGACATAGCAAAAGGTGTCATCATAAATCGAAGCAAACCACCGTTGTTCGTCATTGCGAACGAAGTGAAGCAGTCCAGAAAAGCCTTGTAATATGCTACTTACGAAAAGCGTCATTGTAAATACCCGTTTCGTACCTGAACTAAAAGCGGAATGACGTTTAGGGCATCAGGAGAGTTAAAAACTAAAAGTTGAATAGCGTTAATTAATTGTCCGCAGGACATCAATATCAATAGAAAACCGTTTATTTCCCGTCACA
>JAIRZR010000040.1 GCA_031267155.1 Prevotellaceae bacterium
ATAGATATAGGATAGAGTTAAGTTAAGAGTTAAAAATTAAAAGTTTCGCAATGCATAGCAAAAGTCACAGCCACATATAATGAATATTTTCCTGTAACTGTCCGGATATCTTTCGACAGAAATATATATTGTTCATGTATGCATAAAACAGTACTTTGAGCAGCATACGCGGATGATAACCCGCTGTACCGCTTAAACAGCGCCTTTGACATAATTTTAAAAATTTAAAATGTTCAATATCCAATTGTTTGACCGTGTAAATGTACATAAAAATTTTTGATTTCCACACAGACGGATAAAAATTAAATGAGATCCACACCCTTATCATACCGGAATGCTTACTTTTGCAGAATAATTAAAAAAGAATAAAGATGAAAACATCAGGTTACGATGGCGAAATTGATCTTGTGAAAGCGGAAGTCTATTCTGAAAATGACGAGACTACGCTTGCAAGCGTCTCTTATACCAACGGCGGATTTACATTAAAACTTCCGGAAAGTGTCAGCGACAAATATCTTGATAATTTTGTTAAAGATTATTTGGGGGATGATTATGAAGGTATAACGGTAAGCAATCCAAATGTAAAAGTATGTGAAGTGAATTTGGAGGCATACGAATCGGGCTCGGACAATAGAATAGGTTCTTTTTATCATAAAACTGAAGATTGGGAAGGAGATCTGTATTATGTGGAAGCAGATTTAAGCATTACAGGTTCCTCTACTGATGAATATGGAGATACATCTAAGTTTAGTAATTTTCATCTGAAAAAGGGATGGAACATAATATATTTTAAACATATAGGATACATCTACGAATGGACTACCCAAGTTCCCGAGGGAGCGAAATGGCATTTTTATTATTCCAAATAATCAGGTTTCTCCGCTACCGGCGAAACAGAAACTTCGCTTTTTGTCTGAAGCAGGATTTTAAGGATTAAAGAATTAACAGGATTGTTGACGCATCCATTAAGAGAAGGATTAAACTTTTGTTTATTCCTTCTCTTTTTTTGTCTGAAAGTTAAGAGTTAGCTAACGCGCGCCAGCTAACTTTTAGTTCTTAACTCTGAAAGGCATTACCAGCGAATATCCTTCGTCGTCGATAAGTGTTATGGTATGGTTTCCCGGTTCGGGGAGATATGCCATCTGGTGATTGTCGCGGGTTTCGCCGATATACCGTTCGTCGATATGCCAGTAGACAGTTGACTGTGCTCTGCTGTGCGCTGCCTGCATGACTATTTTTCCCTTTTTTCCGTCGAGCTGTTTTGTTGCCACCACCGATATTCCGTAGGAGGGGTATATCATTTGCATCGGCGACATGTCGTCGATTGAGCAGTCCGGATTGATTGGCGGCAGAGGGCGGTAATCGGCATGGCGTCGCCGGTAGTACCATTCCTGAGCCGGAGGAAGTACAAACCACGGCTTGTGCACCATCCCGTGCGGAGGATAGCAGCTGCTGTTGACCCTGTACTTTTCATCCCTGTCCAGATGTATCAGGCGATGATACGGACACACGCCCGAGAGCAAGCCCGCCTGCGTTACCCATATCGAATCGGTCTCCGTGCAGTATTCGCCTGCCCGGTGTCCGCTTTGACGGCATACCGCTATCCTGCTCATCTCGTCGTAGGGACGTCCGAACCAGCCTTTTGAACGCGGGAGCAGGTTGAATATGTCGAACATCAGGGGCGCGGCATATCCCACGCCCGTAAGCAGCGGACGTCCTTCTCCCGAAGCGTTTCCAACCCACACGCCCACAACATGTCCGGGCGTTATTCCGATAGCCCATGCATCGCGGTTGCCGTAGCTGGTACCCGTTTTCCAGGCAACCTTTCTTCCCGAGGAAAACATCATCCACGAAGACTCCTCTTCGGGACGGTTCAGTTCCGCCAGGGCTTCGAGCGTCTGGTATATGGCAGCCGCGCCGATCAGTCCCGACGAGGAATAGACCGGCGCTTCGTCCTCCGCGTTTTCATCCTTCTTTATATAGTTCAGTTTCTTAGTATCGCGCATGTTGTAGCGTCCGCTGTTTGCGCCGAAATGTCCGAGTATCCTTGCCATGTCGGCATACATTCCCGTGATGTCCCACAGCGTACCTTCGGCTCCGCCAAGGATAAGCGACAGTCCGTAATGCATCGGCGGTTTTGTCAGTGTCGTCATGCCCAGATCCTTCAGCAGCAGATGGAATTTTTCCACATTATAGTCGGCAAGCATCCGTACCGAAGGGACATTCAGCGAGCGTATCAGGGCGTCGTGCGCGGAGACGGCGCCATCAAACGACTTGTTGTAGTTGTGGGGCGAAAACCCGGCGACATGAAACGGTATATCCGGAATAAGAGTTCCGGGCAGAATCTCGCCCCCGTCCAGCATTGTCGCATACAGAAAGGGTTTCAGGATGCTTCCCGTGCTTCGCGGGGCGGAAATAATGTCCACGCTTGCACCGTGCCTGTCGTTTCCGGCGACGATATTTCCCGTATATGCAATCACATTGCCGCTTTCCGTTTCGACAACTATCACGGCGGCATTGTTTACCATGTTGGCTTTGAAAGTCCGGGCATGAATGTCGAGCACGGCATTGACCGACTGCTGCAGTTCGGACAGTATGCTTGTCCTGATCCTTTTGCCGGGGAATTTTTCGGCAACCCTGTCAAGCAGGTGCGGCGCCGAACGCGGCAGGGGCAGGGGATTTTCGGGCAGGGGTTCTATTTTGGCAAGCGCACAGTCGTCCGTGCTTATGATTCCCTTTTCCATCATACTGTTCAGGAGGGCGTCGCGCTTGAGTTTGAGAGCGTTCCTGTTTCTTCCGGGATGTATCAGCGCGGGGGAATTGGGCAATACGGCGAGCGTTGCGGCTTCAGCCCAGGACATGTCCGCGGCATTGCGTCCGAAATATCGCCATGCGGCAGCTTCGATGCCCACAACATTGCCGCCGAAAGGCGCTCCGGAAGCATACAGCGCGAGGATTTTCCTTTTGCCTGTACATGCCTCGAGCCTGACAGCCAGCAGCGCCTCTGTCAGCTTCTCTTTCAGCGTGCGCTTTTTGCCCCTGCGCATCAGGCGCACCGTCTGCATGCTCAGCGTGCTTCCTCCCTCGACGGTTTTTCCCTGTCCGAGGTTGTGCATCAGCGCCCGGACTATGGCTATCGGATCAATGCCGCGGTGGGAGTAGAACCGTTTGTCCTCGAAGGCAATCAGGGCTTTTACATACTTTTCGGGAAAAGTTTCCTTTCCGGGAAAACGCCACTGCCCGTCGGGGGCTATCTTTGCGCCCAGAAGTTCGCCGCCGGCATCCTCCATGACAGTACAGTATGGAAAATCCGGGGAATTGACGGGATAAAGGAAAAATGCGACAGCAGCAAGATACAGCGCCGGTATCCAGTATTTTTTTATCTTACTAATAAGCCTCATAACCTTCATTGTTTTCTATAATAATTTCAACCCTCAGGGATTTCATTTTTCTTATATGGGAAGGAAAATTAATAACATATAACAATTAAACTTTCTGGATTGCTTCGTGCCTCGCAATCGTGTGCAGTGCAATAGACGTAATGTCAGATGGTTATCCGTCATTGCGAGGTGCGAAGCAATCCAAAGTTTTTTATAATCTGTTATATCCTGTTTATTTCGCATACCTTAAATTTGCGCCAGTAAGCCGCCGGATCAACGCTGTCCGTCAATACTTCAATCACATCTACTGCCGAAATGTACCGCTTTTCATTTTCCGCATCCCACAGAGAACGGACTTTCCTGTTTTCAAACAGTTTTACGTTTGTATTCTTTGCCATCTTTCTCAGTATTAAAATCGGATGCAAAAGTAATAATAAAAAATCTTTTAGAGTTAAGAACTAAAAAAGGCGAAATATTATTTTGAGGCGCTACGCGACATATTTCAGGGTGTACGACAAAATGAAAATAAAGGATTTGTACGGTCCCTTGCGGCCCTAATCTGAATTGGGCGGATAGGGCGACCGCAAGGTTCGCTCCTACACTGGACACAGACACATCGACGCTGTGATATTGCCGGTATTGTCGATGACGGCAATCATTTCGACGACGCAGGGGATGTTGATTGCCTCCAATTTTTATCCGTCTGTGTGGAAATCAAAAATTTTCATGTACATTTGTTCCCGCGTAAATATGAATGAAATGCTGGTACATAAATTTGGCGGTGCATCTATAAATTCTCCCGAAGGAGTTTGCAATCTTGGTGAAATCGTCTCGAAATGTGATGATAAACTTATTATTGTCGTTTCTGCAATGGGCAAGACGACCAACATGCTGGAGGCTGTAAACACTGCCTGTTTCGAGCGGAATACGGATGAAATCCTGCGAATACTGTCCGGAATAGAAGATTATCACTGCAGTATGATTGACGGTCTGACAGAAACAGGCAGTCCGGTAAACGGCAGGCTAAAATCTGCAATTAAATATCTGATCGATAAAGTAATATCCTTTACCGGCGAGAATAAAAACCACGACTTCGACTACTGTTACGGACAAATCGTTTCCCTGGGCGAATTACTGTCATCGACAATTGTCAATGAATATATTAACAGTGTCATAAGAAAGTCGGAACTTGTTGATGCGCGGACTTTTATCATTACAGACAGCCTGTTTCGCGAAGCAGGGGTATATTTTGACAGGACAGAGAAAATGCTGGAAAATGCCTTTCCCTTCCGCGGAAATGTCAACTGCTATGTTACTCAGGGGTTCATAGGCTCAAACCTGAACGGCGACACAACTACTCTGGGCAGGGAAGGTTCGGACTACAGCGCTGCAATAATTGCTTCCCTGAGCGGAGCCGGCAGCCTGACCATCTGGAAAGACGTTCCGGGAGTCCTGAGCGCTGACCCGAAACTGTTTCCGGATGCAATACTTCTGCCCGAACTCTCGTATAAGGATGCTGCGGAACTGTCGTACTACGGGGCGCAGGTGATGCATCAAAAAACCATTAAGCCACTGACAAACAAAAATATTCCCCTGTTTGTAAGATCGTTTGTCGATACGGGTCTGCCCGGGACAAGTATTTCTTCGAAAAAAAGGCTGCGGAACACTCCCGTAATTGCAACAAAAAAGAACCAGATACTGATTTCCATTCTGCCGAAAGACTTTTCCTTCGCACTGGAAGACGCCCTGATAGAAAATCTCCTGATTCTGCAGCGCTACAGGCTGAAAATCCATTTGATACAGAGTACTCCGCTCTGCATTTCGCTCTGTGTGGACGACGGACGCAGTACCCGCCTGGCAATCGACGAACTGCGAATAAACGGGCTGGTTCAGTACAACGATGATCTGGAGCTGATTACCATAAGAAACTATACCGAAAAACTGATCGGGAAATATTCGGAAAACAGGGAAAAATTAATCTTGCAGCACGACAGATCGACGGTCAGAATTTTGCTGAGAAATGAAAAGCATCTGTAACTTTTTCAGCCGGGATTTCGTTATATGGACAAATTTGAAACACTATGTTACCGGAAGAATACAATATGTGTGTAGATAAATACGCGGACGGAGTTTATCGTTTTGCATTGAAAGTTATGAATGAAATGAATATGGCTAAGGATATAGTGCAGGAATCATTTGAGAAGCTCTGGGTCAACAGGAAGACGGTGGAGAATGCGAAGGCGAAATCGTATCTGTTTACGGTAGCCTATCATTTGATGGTTGATAAAAAACGGAAAAACAGGCTGTTTGACAAGTATTCGGATACAGTCTTCGAATATGCTCACAGTGAACAGTATTCCGACCTGAACGAACTGCTTCACCGCGCGGCGGAACGTTTGCCGGAGATACAGAGATCGGTGCTGCTTCTGCGCGATTATGAAGGATATTCATACGAGGAAATTGAAAACATCACAGGTTTAAGCCTTTCGCAGGTTAAGGTTTACATCCACAGGGCACGGCTGCAGATGAAGCAGTATATAGGTCATATTGATGCTGTTATATAAAATTGAATGATTATGATCGAGATTAATGATATAAACGGTTTCCCGAAACTGATTCCGGACGAAAGTATCCGTTTCGACGCTAAAGACGGGCTGAGGCGTTCCGCCGAAACGAACTTCGAATGCAGCGAACTGGAATACAGAATCAGGCTGACGCCGGATACAAATATAAGGATGCCCGGCAAACAGTCCCTGAAACACAGGACGTTTAAACCGCGTTTAATATGGCTGTCGATAGCTGTCGCAGCAGCGGTACTCGCCTTTGTCCTTATCCTGACAAATGACGGGAAACCTGATTCCCCGTCCATTGCAGGGAATGGATTGCCCGCTCCTGTCCCGGAAACTGTACAGGAAATAAATCCCGAAACGAAAACGGAATCGGAGCCGGAACCGGAAACCGAATCCCGCGTCAGTAAAATAAGGAAAACCAGGCCGGACATTACCTTACAGAAGATTGCCGAAACAGCATCCGAAACGGACAAAATGGACGGACAGGATTTGATTGCAGAAACATCCGAGAGCAAAAACGATACTCCGGTACCGGAAAATGTGCGGATCGAACGGATACCGTCCCTCGCCGTCCCCCTTGAAACGATGAAAAAGAAGGAAACGGTGTTTATCTTCATGCAGGATTACCCGGAAACCATGGTATTCAAAGCAGTAAACGGCATGACGTCCACCGCCCGCAAACTCAGCGCCGACATCAGCACGAACAGGCAGAATATAACGCAAATAATTGACGGATTCAGGATTCCGAACATTTTGGGAAGGTTAAGCCCCGACAGCAGTATCGACAGGGAAATCGACAAATGGACGAAAGAACATCCGGATATTCCCTTCAATGTACTTGTCGACCATTACGACGAAAACAAAATAATGGAAGTGTACGACGAAAACGGAACTCTGGTAAGGGCTGTATTTTTCACAGGCAGGACACTGAAATATAAAGACAATAAAATATATCAAGTATCAAATAATTTAAAACAATTTTAATATATCAAAATCATGGAAAAGAAAAGAATTTCAAGAAAACCGTCCCTTAAACATCTGATTATATCACTGTTTATATCTGCATTATGCCTGTCTGCCACGGCGGGCAACGGAGGCGACACAATTATCTTTAATCAAAAAAACAACAAAAAAAGCTATATGGTGACACACCGCTCCATAAACAAAAAATACTATCACAGCCTTTTTTGGGATATTGGATATAACAGACTGGATAAAAGCAATATGTTTACAGGCGCGAAACACGAAAGCGCTGCCGGTTTCCCGAGACTGAAAAATTCGACTTCAACATCGTTTTCAGTATATACAATGCTTGGACGAAGGATTTCCGGCAAGTTTTCAATAATGTCGGGACTGGGCGTCGACTTTGTAAATTACAGGTTCAGCAAAGACGTTACGATGAAGGAAATCGACGGCGTGGCAATACAGGTACCCCTCGCGTCTGTCTTTAACAATTATTCGTACATGAAAAAATCGAAACTCGGAGGGACATACCTTAGTGTGCCTGTGCTTTTGCAGCTCAAGTTCCACAGATTTTTCGTCGCCGCGGGAGGTACGGGAGGACTGAATATCGGCTCTCATACAAGAGTGGAGTTCGTCGACTTCTTCGGTAACAAACATAAATACAAGGATTACGATATACATCCTGCCACATTCAGATATGGCTATTCGATGCGCGCCGGATTCCGCTATCTTTCGCTGTTTGCGAACTATTATGTCAGCCCGCTGTTCCCAAAAAACGAAGGCCCGCAGGTTTATCCCTTCGTAATGGGAATATCGCTGAGACTGTAGCTTAACATACGAAAAATACTCTCTTTCCGGAGAGAAAATCCTCACTTAAAAATTTACGGAAGCTATAGCTTTAGTGTCAGAAGCTATAGCTTTAGTAACAGAAGCTATAGCTTTAGCAACAGAAGCTATAGCTTTAGCAACGGAAGCTATAGCTTTAGCAACGGAAGCTATAGCTTTAGCAACAGAAGCTATAGCTTTAGTAACAGAAGCTATAGCTTTAGTAACAGAAGCTATAGCTTTTATTGAGGCTTTACCTAAAGCCATGGCTTTTGTTGCTAAAGCCACGGCTTTTACTGCTAAAGCCACGGCTTTTACTGCTAAAGCCACGGCTTTTACTGCTAAAGCCACGGCTTTTACTGCTAAAGCCACGGCTTTTGTTGCAAAAGCCATGGCTTTTGTCGCTAAAGCCACGGCTTTTACTGCAAAAGCCACGGCCTTTGTCGCTAAAGCCACGGCTTTTATTGCTAAAGCCACGGCTTTTGTCGCGGAAGCCATGGCTTTTGTCGCGGAAGTCGTAGGGGACAAAGCATGCTTTGTTCCCATCCCTGACAGTACAGGTATGTAAAGAGCGTGACGAAGACTGACTGTTCTTTTTTTTTACAGTCCACAGTCGCCGGCAATCTGTTTGCAACTTGCCATATCAGCAAATCCGCGTGTCTCTATTACTGTTGCCGGACGGGGCAATGCATGCTCAATAGAACGTGTTAGGGTCAACAATTAAAGTTTTGAGATCCGGGCCTTTTGAGGCGCCCTCAATCCGAATTTCAGCTCAGATGGTGACATTTCTCAAAATTACCCCGCGTGCAGTATAGATATTTATCCAAACTCTTCTCCTCTCATAAAACCATGTTACTGATTCAAATTATTCGGTCTTATATTTTTCATATCATCAACATATTAGGGCTTGGCGGCATTGTATTGCATCAGAAAAATTTTTCTCTGTGAAAGTATTGTTGTATTTTTGCGCCTAAACATACGGATAATTATGTTTGGATATATTAAAAATATTTTAAAGAACAATAGTCTCAAAAGCGCTGCTGCCTGTGCCGAAAAAAGGAAAGAACTGGCGTATAATTTCGAGACGGCGAAAACCATGGGGGTCATATATCCGTTCAATATCAACATCGATACAGTTTTAAATGCAGTAAAGGATGTCGCTGAACGCTATAATATTGAGCTGGTTTTCATGATATATTTCCCGCAGGAAAAACTGCCCGGAGGGATTGAGATAAATTCGCCGTCGCGGATTTTTTTCTCCGACAACGAATGTAACTGGTTCGGGAAGCCGAAAGCGGCGCCGATAAAGAGCTTTGTCGATACCAGATTTAACCTTCTTATTGATTTATCTTCAAAGATCTGGTTCCCGTTGCAGCACATTGCTATCGCCTCCAGCGCCGACTTCAAGATCGGGCGCATAAACCACGGGACATACAACCCGTACAACTTCGTACTGCTGGGCAGCGAAAACGAGGCGCAGTTTATAAATGATTTAGAAACATATTTATACAGAATAAAATGAGCAGAATTTCAGGTATGGGAGTTGCCCTGATAACTCCCTTCAAAAAAGACAGGTCAATTGATTTTGCAGCGCTGGCAAAAGTTGTGGAAAATGTAAGCGGCGGTGGCGCCGATTTTCTTGTAGCTCTTGGAACCACGGCGGAAACTCCAACCCTGGACGCCTCCGAGAGGAGGGATATCGTGCAGTTTATTGCCGAAATGAACAGTAAGAAACTGCCGCTGATTGTCGGCGTCGGGGGGAACAACACTGCCGAAGTGAAGCGAAGCCTCGCCAGCCTTGTCAGCCCGTACGACAAAGCCGACGCGGTGCTCAGCGTTGTCCCGTACTACAACAAGCCGTCGCAGAGGGGCATACTGGAGCATTTCACCGCCATAGCCGACGTCTCCGAACGGCCGCTTATTCTCTACAACGTTCCCGGACGGACAGGCGTAAACATGAATGCCGACACCTGCCTCAAACTGGCTGAACACGCGAACATTATCGCTGTCAAGGAAGCATCGGGAAATCTGAACCAGCTGGCGTATATCCTGAGAGACAGGCCGGAGGACTTTTCGGTACTGTCGGGCGATGACGGGCTGACACTGATGCAGATAGCCATGGGAATAGACGGTGTAATATCGGTTGCCGGAAATGCTTTCCCCGAAGAGTTCGGGAAACTTGTACACCTGGCAATGAAGGGAAACTTTGCCGAAGCAAGCCTGATCCATCTGCAAATGATAGAAATCATGGATCTCCTGACCGTCGAGGGCAATCCTGTCGGGGTGAAAACCGCTCTGGCTGTTAAGGGATTAATCGAAAACGAATTGAGACTGCCCCTGTTCAGGGGAAGCGAAGCTTTATGTGAAAAATTCAAAAAACAAATAACTGTAAAATGGATATAGACGACGATATTCTGATTCAGAAATACGAGACACTGCTGTATAACAGGGAATCAATATATTTTGATTCCGAGGAATTTTGTACAATCATATCTCACTACATATCGAAAACCAGATATGCAGACGCTCTGGAAGCCCAGATTCACGCGGAGCTGTGTCATCCCGAAGACATGGAGCTGGAGCTTTACAAAGCCAAGATAATGATGTATCTTGACAACTTTGACAGGGCTTTCGATTTGCTGCTGGACATGGAAAACAGGGCATACGATTCGTTCGAAATAAACCTGTACAAGGGACATATCTATGCGATGAACGACGAGATCGAAAATGCGATCAGGGAATTTAATCTTGTTCTTGAGAAAAATCCCGATTTCGACGAGGATGAATTGCTGTATATCCCCAATGTCCTGGTGGAACAGAAATATTTTGATGAAGCCCTTGTGTTTTTGCACAGGTTCGTTGATTCCGGCATTGTCAGCGCGAAAATATTTTTCAATATCGGACACTGTTACGAACAGCTTTCCAACATGGAAAAGGCGGAGGAATACTACGAAAAGTCTCTTGACGAGGACTCCTTCAACGAAAAAACCTGGATAACTCTGGGGATTTTACATCTGGGCACCGGCAATGCGAAGAAAGCTCTGGACGCCTTCGAGTTCGCCTCTTCAATAAACAGCGAGTCCCATATTGTAAACCTGTGCAAGTCTGCCGCCCTGATTGAAGCGGGAGAATACGACAAAGCCATCGAATGTATTCTGGAGGTGATGAGCAAAAACCCGGATTATCCTGATATGTCGGATTTTGAAATGTCTTCCATGAAAATGCTGAGTTCGGGAGAGGACGATACGGAAAATGCCGGGGAAGACGGCGATTTCGAGATGCCTTACTGGAATTTGGCTAAAATACTGTTTGTGCAGGGCAGTTTTGAGGAGGCTATCATGATTCTCGACAAGGCGCTTGAAATAGAGCCGGATAACGAAGATTATCTTTATTTCAGGGGACAGTGCTTCATCAGCCTTACTCCCAACAGGAAGAAGCTGAAAACCGCGCTGCGAAAGCTGCATATAACAAAGAAGCCGGAACCGGAGGAAGATCGGGATTCGGAATTTCTTGACAGGCATAAAAAAGCCGTTTTCTCCTATAATGTCAGGAATTATGACGAATGCTGCAGGTATCTGGCAGAATCGCTTGCGATTAACAGCAAGGGACTTGAACAGTTCTTTAATCTTTGTCCAAATGCAAAGGACAAAGCCGCCATCATAATCGGTCTGGGAAGATACATTAAATGAATATGATGAATGTGCAGAACTGTATATGTGAAACAATAATTAATAAAATTGAAATATAAAAAAGTATGAAACGACAATTGCAGGACTATATGCTTGTAACGCTCAAAGGAATAGGAATGGGAGCGGCAGATGTGATTCCGGGGGTCTCGGGAGGAACCATCGCTTTTATAACAGGTATTTATGAAGAATTACTGTCTTCGATAAAGAATTTGCCGGTGGCTCTAAAAGTACTGATAGCAAGCAAATTCAATCTGAAGCTTTTCTGGAAAACATGTAACGGGAATTTCCTGGTATCCCTGTTGCTCGGCATAGGCCTGAGCATTGTATCACTGGCAAAACTGATGACATATTTGCTTGAAAATTATCCCATTCCGGTGTGGTCGTTCTTTTTCGGACTGATACTTGCATCGGTATGGTTTGTCCTGAGAGATATCACCGAATGGAAAGTACCGTATTTTATATCGCTGGTTTTGGGGATCGTGGCGGGCTACCTGATTACGGTAATCAGCCCTTCGGAAACTCCGGATGCTCTGTGGTTTATATTCCTGTCGGGAGCCGTTGCCATCTGCGCCATGATTCTGCCCGGCATATCCGGGAGCTTTATCCTGCTTTTAATGGGAAAATACCTGTATATACTCGATGCCCTGAATAATCTCAATATCATTGTGATATTGACGTTTGCCGCAGGTGCAATAATCGGGATCATATCCTTTTCCCATTTCCTTTCATGGCTGCTGAAGAATTACAACTTCCTGACCGTATCGTTTTTAGCAGGGATAATGTTCGGGTCGCTTAATAAGATCTGGCCCTGGAAAGTTTCGGTAACGGGAACCGATAATTTGAGTGGAGAAATAATCTCATTTTCGGAAAAGAATATTTTACCTTCAACATACAGCGAAATGACGGGCTTTTCTTCGCTCGTTATATATGCCATCCTTATGGCGCTGGTCGGTTTCTCCATCATATTCATAATAGATATGGCAGCCGCTAAAATGAAGAAAAACCAGTAAAATATACGTATATGAGTTTTAATAAAATACGCACGGGAATATGTTCTTACGGTTATTCGACGAGAATATTTCATGAACCTTATATCTCGACATTGCCGGAATATTTTGATTTAAGGGCTTTTGTAGAACGGAACAGGTGCGATTCAAAAGAACGCTATCCCTCGGCGCGCATTTACCGTTCGTGCGAGGAACTGTTTGCAGCGGAAGACATTGATCTGGTCATTGTTAATACGCCAAGTCCCACGCATTTCGAGTATGCGCGCAAGGCGCTGGAAGCCGGCAAACACCTTGTTGTCGACAAGCCTTTCACTGCCACGTCCAGAGAGGCTGAAATCCTGATAGACCTGGCAAGGGAAAAAAATCTTGTGCTCACCGTTTTCCACAACCGGAGATGGGAAGGCGAGCTTGTTGCACTGAAACAGACAGTTGAGCAAAAACTGCTGGGCAAGCTGATCGACGGGGAATTCCGTTTCGAACGTTTCAAAAACAAGCCCAACCCGAAGGCGCACAAGGAAGAGCCTTTGCCCGGCAACGGTCTTATGTATGAGCTTTGTACGCACCTGATAGACCAGGCGATCTTCCTTTTCGGGAAGCCGGTATCGGTTTACGCCGAAATATGCCGGGAAAGGGTTTTCTCGAAGATCGACGACTACTGCGCAATAACATTATACTACGAAAATCAGTTCAGACTGCTGATAAAAAGCTCCCTGCTGGTTGCAGACATCGGTCCCTCGTATATCCTTAACGGACACGCAGGCTCGTTTGTGAAATACAGGGCTAACATCCTTGAAGAGCAGTCGGTTAACGGGATACGTCCCGGCGATGCAGACTTCGGCAGGGAAGGTGCGGACACGGCTGCCAGACTTACGCTGCTGCAGGCCGACGGCTCGCTGACGACAGTGAAGCATACTTCGCCCGATTCTTCATACGCCGGTTTTTATCAGCAGCTTGGAGAAGCGATACGGGCTAATCGCGAAAACGGCTGCCAGTCCGTAAAAGTCCCTGTGGAACCGCAGGACGCCCTGCTCGGGATACGGATAATAGAAGCGGCATACGAAAGCGCCAAACAGCTTGGAATTATTAACTTGTAAACTCAATATCATGTATTTCGATTTATCCGGCTACATAGACTATCTGGAAGCAAAAAACGAATTGATACGGATCAGCGCATTTGTCGATCCCGAACTGGAAATCACTGAAATAACAGACCGAATATCCAAGTCCAATGAAGGTAAAGCCCTGCTGTTCACGAACACGGGCACGAAGTTTCCCGTGCTGATAAACGCTTTCGGCTCGGATGACCGGATCAGGTATGCCCTGGGAATAAACGACCTGGACGATATACCCAGGGAACTGGATTCCCTTTTCGGGAATCTGTCCGCTCCGAAATCCGGTCTCTGGGAAAAGCTCAGGATGCTGCCAACTCTTGCGCATATATCGGAATGGTTTCCCAGATCGCTCAGGATGAAAAATCCTTCGTGCCAGGAAGTTGTCATGCCTTCTCCGAAACTTGGCGACCTGCCGGTTCTCAAATGCTGGCCCCACGACGGGGGACGCTTCATCACTCTGCCTCTGGTGCATACGAAAGACGTCGAGACAGGACGGCGGAATGTCGGCATGTACAGGCTTCAGATTTATGACGACTCGACTACCGGAATGCACTGGCACAGGCACAAAACCGGAGCCAGACATTTCGAGGGATACAGGAAGGCGGGGAAAATCATGCCCGTAGCCGTCTCGCTGGGCGGAGATCCGGTGTACGCATGGTGTGCGGCTGCTCCGCTGCCCGAAAATCTGGACGAGTATCTGCTCGCCGGCTTTCTGAGGAAAAACCCTGTGCGTCTGGTCAAATGCCTTACTCAGGACATCGAAGTCCCCGAAGATTCCGATTTTGTAATCGAGGGATACATCGACCCCAAGGAGGTTTTTGTTTCGGAGGGTCCGTTTGGCGACCATACTGGCGTCTATTCCCTGCAGGATCTCTATCCCAAAATGCATGTAACGTGCATAACTTACAGGAGGGGCGCTGTTTATCCGGCTACGATAGTCGGGATTCCGCCACAGGAGGATTATTATATATCCAAAGCCATCGAAAAGATTTTCCTCAAACCGATACAGATGCTTATCGCCCCGGAAATCAAGGAGCTGTTTCTTCCCAAGGAAGGCGTATCACACAATATAGCTGTTGTTTCCATCGATAAGACGTATCCCGGACAGGCTATCAAGACTGCAAACGCAATGTGGGGCGCCGGACAGATGATGTTCTGCAAGATAATCATAGTGCTCGACGATAATGCGTACAGTGTTACCGCAATATTCGAGGCTATCGCCAAGCACTGGAACCCCGCGACGGATACGTATTTCAGCAGGGGACCGCTGGATATACTCGACCATGCAGCCCGCCAGCAGGGCTTCGGAGGGAAAATGTGCATAGACGCTACAAAGAAACTGATCGAGGAGGAAACTGCTGTGCCCGAATCGATTGCTACTACATATATCTTCTGTAACGAGGACAGTATCCCCTCCGCTAAAACCAAGCTGATGGTGATTTTCGACAGGGATATCGACGTCTCCGACTTCGAGACATGTGTCTGGCTTATAGGTAATAATGTTGATGTGAGCTACGACTGTAAAATCGAAAATAACTGCCTGACCGTGGACGCACGTACTAAATTCGGAAAAAAGGACTTCCTGAGACCCTGGCCAAATGTCGTCTGTATGAACGACGAAACAATTAACTCTGTCGATAACAAATGGCCAAACCTCGGTACAGGCGAGTTTATCCCTTCTCCTTCACTGAAATATAAACACCTCGTTAAAAACGAAGGAGCAGAAATGAGGTTTGAGGGTTGAATTTTGGATTACGACGCATAGCAAAATTTTCAGGGTACGAAACAATCCGGAGTATCCTGTTTCTGGATTGCTTCGCTTCGCTCGCGATGACGATGTGGAGACTTTTTATATAGACACCCTCTACATGTAAATTCCCATCACCTTTTTCATTGCTTCGGTATCCGGTTTCAGTCCTGTGAATTTAAAGAAACAATACACAGCCTGATGATACACCCAGTATCTGCCGTCGATAGTTAGACACTTGAGTTCCTTTGCCTTGTTCAGCAATGGAGAGCCGATATACGAAGCATCGAGTACTATCTGATTTGGATTGAGGCTGCTTTTATCCACAACATCTATTTCGCTGTATAAAGTATTTATTATCACCTCGCTTGTTTTCAGCAGTCTGTCCAAATCGTTCAGGGGGGCGGCATTACAGTTCAGTTTTTTAGCAAAATCCTCGGCTTTTTCGACCGTTCTGTTTACTATTGTAAGCCGTCCGCCCGCCTGATTTACAGCGTATGCGGCGGCTTTACCCGCGCCTCCGACGCCAAGCAGCAGACAGGATTTTCCCTTTAAGCTGACATTAAATTCCCTGAAACTTTCGGAAACACCGTAATGGTCACAATTGTCGGCAATTATCCTGTTTCGGGATACAATCACGGTATTTACCGCGCCGATAATGTTTGCCGTTTCGCTTGTTTCGTCAGCCAGACGGAAAACGCCTTCCTTAAACGGGGCAGTTATATTTCCGCCGTCGTATCGGGATTTCAGCAATTCTACACATTCCCCGGCGGAGTTCAATTCGTTGCTGTCGTACCTCAAGCCGGGAAATCCGGAATATGCAGCCCTGAACATTGCCGGACTTTTACTGTGTCCCACGGGTTTGCCCAGTATGCAAAATCTCATGCGGTCGGGAAATTTATCGGGCGAATCAGATAAACAAGCTATTTTCATTGTAATAATTTTAATATTTCGCCGGCAAAGGTAATAAATAATCCTTTCTATACCACACGCGGAACAGTTTTGTGCATTGCAGACTGACGCCATAAGGTGTCCAATTTTGATAACCTTAAGTTTGCCGTCGGATTTATTTCGAGGTTTGATGCGAGGTTAAATTTACTATTTTTGTTGTATTAAAGAATTGATTTAACCGATTGGTAGCGGTAAACCATTTTGATAACCAGACTAAAAAGTCTATTCGGGGTATTGTACCTCTGCCGGTCAAACTGAAGATACTGTTTTCATAATATACTGTTTTTATTATGGGTACAAAGATAATTATTCCCGCGACAATTTGAATTGCACCCGCGGGAAGCTACGGGAAATTACAGATAGCCTGTTTGGTTCCGGCTTGTCCAGGTTAGGGATGCGAAATAAATAAGGTGGAACAGTTTCATGATACTGTGAATATAATGCGTATTGCGAAGTTTCCCGTAGGGCATCAATATCAATAGAAACAGTCCAACACACACCACAATCCCGTTAGGGCATAGCCGTCAGGGTAAGGGTACGCAACAAGCTCTGAAAGAGCGTAATCAGGTGAAACAAGCTGGATCACGCCCCGTTGGGGCTTATTGCCGGATGACATATTTTCTATACAGAGCGACGCCGACGTCGCCCTGTGCTAATGATTACGTTCTTTCAGAGCTGTTTACAATCCTTACGCTATTGATTTCAGCCCTTACCCTGACAGCTATGCCCTGACGGGGTTGTGAGGGAGAAAAGGCCGTTTCTATTGATATGGATGCCCTGTGGGCAACAAATAACCGATTCATAATGATTTATATCATTTTTTATCCCGAATTCAGGTTACGAATTGGGACACAGTTATTTTTCAACAAATCAACATTTTTAACACCTCCGCTCGGCGTAGTCAGGTACGTAGAGCGAGGGGGCTTCTCCACGTCTATACAGAATATTATATCGCGCATGGCGGGCTGTCAGAAATCCTTCATTGCTTCAAAAAAGATTTAAAGCAAAAATCGGCAAACAAGTGCATTTTGTAACCGTTCATACAGCAAAATCCGGAAGATATATCCGGGGTACAAGTATTTTGTTTTAAAATACTTACCCGTTCAAAACCGCTAATTAATCAAAAAGAATAAAATATTTATATACCTTTGAGGCCGAATCCGCCGGATTGACGACAGTTGATTTTTCGCTGTTTGACATGGCTGGAAATGTAAATGAAAATATGAATAAAAAGTTGATTATGAATATAAAGAATGTTTTTATCCTTCTGATGTTATTTTGCTCCTGCACACTTGCCGGGCAAAAAGTTTTGAACATGAATAACGGCAAATTCAAGATTGTTCAATTTACGGATATTCACTATGTAGCAAACGCTTCCAGGGAATCGCTTGAGCTGATTAAGGAAACGCTTGCCGCCGAAAAGCCCGATCTGGTGGCGCTTACGGGAGATATTGTAACCATGAGCCCCTGCTTTCAGGGATGGGACGATATTTTGAACATCATCGAAGAGTTTAAAATACCCTGGGCGGCGGTGTTTGGCAATCATGACGACGAACAGGATAAAACGCGCGGCGAAATTATGGAATACATCTCAAAGCGGAAATATTCCGTAGCATCTGCGGGTCCCGCCGACATCAAGGGCACGGGAAACTATATCGTCGAAATTTCCGGCGGAACGGATACGCCCTTCTTATTATATTTCATGGATTCAAACGCTTACAGCTCCATGGAAAATGTGAAAGGCTACGACTGGTTTGGACACGACCAGGTGAGCTGGTACAGAAAAAACAGTGCAGAATACGCCAAAAAGAACGGCGGAGCGATACCGGCTCTGGCTTTTTTCCACATTCCCCTGAACGAATATTCCGACATGACGCTTGCCCGGAAAAAGATTGTGGGAATGAAGAACGAACCGGAATGTCCGCCTGCGATAAACCCGGGCATGTTTCTGGCAATGAGAGAATGCGGAGACGTGATGGCGACATTCACGGGACACGATCACGACAATGACTATATCGGCGAATACAACGGAATGTTTCTGGCTTACGGACGCTTTTCGGGAACGAAAACAACTTATACGCACATGATTCACGGTGCAAGAATCATCGAGCTGAGCAAGGGAGAGAAAGGTTTTAAGACATGGATTCGTCTAAGAGGCAATCAGATGATTAACACTGTTAACAGCGAAGATTTTAATACGAAAAAATAAATATAATGGCAAATTTTTATTCTGATAACAAAGATTTGAAATTTCATCTGGAACATCCATTGATGAACAGAATTGTTGAACTTAAAGAAAAAGGATTCATCGACAGGCTAAAGTACGATTATGCTCCTGTAAATCACGAGGACGCCCTGGACAGCTATCACAGGACGCTGGAAATAATCGGCGATATCTGTGCAAACATCATTGCTCCGAATGCCGAAAGCGTTGATCACGAAGGTCCGCAGGTGATTGACGGACATGTCAAATATGCAAGGGGAACGCAGGAGAATCACGAGGCGCTGAAACAGGCGGGACTGTATGGAATATCGCTCCCGCGCGAATATGGCGGACTTAACTTTTCGATGGTGCCATACGTCATGGCGGCGGAAATTGTGTCAAGAGCCGACGCCGGATTTGGAAATATCTGGGGACTGCAGGACTGTGCGGAAACCATCCACGAATTTGCATCGAAGGAAATTAAGGATGAATATCTTCCGCGTGTTTCCAAAGGCGAAACCTGTTCGATGGATTTGACCGAACCCGACGCGGGCAGCGATTTGCAGTCGGTGATGCTGAAGGCAACCTGGGACGAAGAACAGAATACATGGCTGCTTAATGGAGTTAAACGCTTTATCACCAATGGAGACGCCGACATTAAACTGGTTCTGGCACGCTCGGAAGAGGGAACGAAGGATGCGCGCGGGCTTTCCTATTTTGTCTATGACAAAAGACACGACAAAGTCAAAGTGCGCCGCATCGAAAACAAGCTGGGAATCAAAGGTTCGCCCACCTGCGAGCTTGTATTCAGCAATGCTCCGGCAAAGCTTGTCGGCGAACGCAGGCTCGGTTTGATAAAATACGTGATGTCGCTTATGAACGGCGCGCGTCTGGGCGTAGGCGCTCAATCCGTCGGTATCTGCGAGGCGGCATACCGCGAAGCTCTTAAATATGCAAACGAGCGGATTCAGTTCGGAAAAGCCATAATCAATTTCCCGGCTGTGTACGAAATCCTGGCTTTGATGAAGGCTAAACTGCACGCTTCCCGCGCCTTGCTTTACGAAACATCGCGCTGTGTGGATATATACAAGGCATACGGATTTCTGGCGGAAGACAGGAAACCCACTCCCGAAGAACGCCAGGCGGAAAAAGCCGCCCAGAAAACTGCCGATTTCCTGACGCCTCTCCTGAAGCTCTTTTCAAGCGAATATGCCAATTCGATGGCATACGACAGTTTGCAGATACACGGAGGTTCGGGATTCATGAAGGATTATCCCATAGAACGCATCTACAGGGATGCCAGAATCACAAGCATATACGAAGGAACCTCGCAGCTTCAGGTTGTCGCTGCAATACGCGGAATCACAACAGGCTTTGCTCTGAACAGAATCCGCGAATATGAATCCATGTCCTTCAGTCCGGAACATGAGTATATTAAAGACCGGCTTGTCGAGATGACGGATGCGTATGCCGAAGCTGTGGAGAAGGTTGTTTCAGTCGGGAATCCCGAATATATTGACTTCCACGCCCGCAGACTGGTCGAAATGGCAGGGCACATCATACTGGCATATTTGCTGCTGATCGACGCTCAAAGAAATGGCGACTATGCTGTTTCGGCGGACATATTCCTTAAACATGCCGATTCCGAAAACAGTCTCCGTTACCTGTATATCATGAATTTCGACCTCAAGGATTTGGGTCTGTTTAAAAATGTAACGACAGAAAACGTGCAGTAAAAGCGATTCGTGGATCTTTCCGAAAAAATAAAGACAGAGGCATACCGCCTTGGCTTTGCCGCCTGCGGAATAGCCAGGGTTATGCCTCTGGAAAACGAATCGGAACAGGTAGAGAAATGGCTTGATTCCAGATATCACGGCGAAATGAAATATATGGAAAACCATTTCGCCGCACGTCTTGATCCCTCCCGTCTGGTCGAGGGGGCAAAGTCCCTTGTTTCACTGGCATACAATTATTATTCCAGCAAAACACAGGTTGCCGGCGCTCCCCTCATATCAAAATATGCATACGGTACGGACTATCACACTGTTCTCAGGGAGAAGCTGAATCTCCTGCTTGATTTTGTCCGTCAGGAACGGGAGGGCGTGGAAGGCAGGGGGTTTGTCGATTCCGCTCCAATACTCGAAAAGTCCTGGGCGCAACGCAGCGGGATAGGCTGGCAGGGTAAAAACAGTAATGTAATCATCACAGACAGGGGATCTTTCCACTTTCTTGCAGAGTTGATACTGAATACGGAACTGAGATACGACAGTCCCGCAGTGAACAGATGCGGCTCCTGTGTCCGCTGCATCGAAAGCTGTCCGACAGGAGCCATAGTCGAACCTTATGTTGTGGACGCCCGCAGGTGCATATCCTACTTAAGCATAGAGCTGAAGGGCGAAATCCCCGATGCGTTCAGGGGAAAATTCGCGGGAAGAATGTTCGGATGCGATATCTGCCAGGATGTTTGTCCCTGGAATATCCGCTTTGCAAACGAAAACACCGAATCCATGTTCTCCCCGTCTCCCGATCTGCTCGAGAAAACAAAGGAGGAATGGGAAAACCTGAGCGAAGAAGAATTTCAGTCGCTCTTCAGAAAATCAGCAGTTAAACGAACGAAATATGCCGGACTGAAACGGAATATGAAGGTCTGAAAAATAATGAGACTGTATAGCTACTATAGCGAACTGGCGTTACAACAAAGATTTAAAATTTACAGAATTTCGCGATATGCCACAAAAGTTCGATCGGAATACCCCGAAATTATGATCACTGTAAATTTCTTCAGTCACAAATCAGGGAGTGCGAACAAAAAATGGGAGAGTTTATTAAAAAATACGGATGTCATCTGGACGAAGTGGAAATGTCAAAGGAATCCGGAAAAACAGAGGAACCCGGGAAGACAGAGGAACCCGGAAAGACAGAGGAATCCGGAAAGGCAGAGGAATCCGGAAAAGCAGAGGAACCTGAGAAGACAAAAGAAATAGTGCGCAGCAACAAACATCGCAGTAAAAAAACTGCAGTAACTTTTGATGTAGAATCCGATGGATACCAAATTTTTGGAGTAAACCTGATGCGTATTCCAGGCATAAGTGAAGGAAGCGTGCTAAAATTAATCGGAGAACTGGGACATGACTTTACAGAAAAATTTGACAGCTATAAAAAATTTGCCCGCCGGGCAAATCTGGCTCCCAACAATAAAATTACAGGAGGGAAATTAATCTCAAGTAAAGTACCCAAACGTAAAAATCATGTCGGACAAATATTGAGGGAAGCTGCCAGTTCTGCCGGTGTATCGAAAACCCCTTTGGGTGATTATTACCGGCGTATCAGAAGTCGAAAGGGTCCAATGTGCGCTATTGTGGCTACAGCAAATAAAATATGTAAAATCATTTATACTATGGTAAAAACAAAAAACGAATATGACGAAAAACTCATACAGACAAATGAACCGGAAATCCTGAGAAAAAAATTAAAAAGTGTCAAAAAATATGTCGATAAAATTGAAGAGCAAATTAAAATATATGAAAATTTAGCAAATATCCAATTGACTTGATATGAATTAATTGGAAAGAAGTTATATGAAAGGGATTAAATATTGGTAGGAATCAATTCATTGTCCAGCAAAATCCCGTTAGGGATGACACGCGGTATCTCCGTTTTTACATGTCATCCCTGACGGGATTCTTACCGATTTTCGACTGTTTTCTACCGATATTTCATCCCTTACGGGATTTTTTGTCGCATCAATAATCTGCTTCATATTAGTCGTTTGCGATATTGTTATATGAAAGGGGTTGAATATTAGGATATTTTGTAACCAATTTCGCCATTTGCCATCGCGTGCAAGCCTTAAAAGGCTTGTGGCTGGAGGTAAACGGTTTTCTATTGATATTAATGCCCTACGGGCAATTAATCAACGCTATTCAACTTTTAGTTTTTAACT
>JAIRZR010000076.1 GCA_031267155.1 Prevotellaceae bacterium
TGCAGCGCCATTGCCGCCCGGCTCGGGATGTCCACCGAATCTTTGAATGCGCGTGTAATATAATGTATATCGTCCGCGGCGACGCCCTGTTCCCTCTTTTCGGGGAACGCGCGGTCCAGCGGGAGATGTTCCACGATTTCCTTTCCGACAGCGGGCAGGGACAGCCGCACATTTCCTTCGAGCGAGCCTTTCCCCTCCATGCCGATTTCGATGACCGCGACGTCATCAAGGGCGGCAACATACGTTCTGTATGTAACCGAAAAGTCATCTTTTGCAAAACGGGCTACCGTCACAGCCTCATACAAATGCTGCTCTACCAGATAGGAAGCGCCCTGCAGTCCGGGAATGGAGACCTCTATTTTCCCCAGGACTGCCGGATACGATTCATTGTGTCCCGATTTCAGACGCCAGAAATCGTTTCGCGCGGCATAAAAAACCTGATGCTCCGGATTGCCCGACATTGCAATTCCCGTGAAACCGTTTCCCAGCAGGGGAGCATCCACGGATACTTTGGAAGGAATACGCTGAGGAGGACGGGTAAACCGGACAACATGCCTGCCAATAATTGTTTTCGCCTGTTCGGAACAGTCGTTCTGCACACCGCACGACAGTAAAAACGGAACAGTTATTGCGATGAAAATTTTTAATTTATTATTCATAATATTTGATTTATTAATTTATTCCACAAAAATATCGCGCAAAGGTAACATTTTTTTATTGCATCAACCGAATTTCATTTGAACAATCCGATAAAACCCGTTTCTACTTCGGAAGTACAAATTTGTACTTCCGAAGTACTAATTGGTACTTCAAAAGTTCGGCTTAGTACTTCGGAAGTACCAATTTGTACTTCAAAAGCTCGGCTTAGTACTTCGGAAGTACCAATTAGTACTTCAAAAGCTCGGCTTAGTACTTCGGAAGTACCAATTTGTACTTCGGAAGTACTAACCTGGTACTTCGGAAGTACTAATTTGTACTTCGGAAGTACCAATTTGTACTTCGGAAGTACTAACCTGGTACTTCGGAAGTACTAATTGGCACTTCGGAAGTACTAATTGGTACTTCGGAAGTACTAATTGGTACTTCGGAAGTACTAATTTATTTCTACTTCGTAAGCACTAAATCCTCCCCCGGAATATTGTCACTGTTGAAACTGAATGATACTGATTATCTACATTACAACTGGATACGATGGATTATTCTGTTCATTAGAAACTATTATTTATTACGTAAACCGAATATAAGCAGAATTTACAGGATTAGCAGAATTGAAGAAAGCGCCGGCAATCCTGTTAATTCTCAATTTTCAAAGCCTCCATCCTGCAACGGACATCCTTGCCGGAAAACGCCAGGCCGAGCAGGACGATCTTTTCGCCACTGCCTGCGTATTTTTCGTAATACTTTTTGTCGTAAATTTGCTTCATTGCATGGCGAAACCTGTCGCGCTGTTCGCCGGACACGTTTAGTATTGTTTTGATTGTGGATAGAAAAATAATTTTGCCATATCAAAAACAAACTGTATTTTTGCACTTTGCTAAACATAAATGGCAATGTATCATATAGTGGATAGTATAATTAAATACATTAAACGAATAATACAAAAGAGAATAAACTTTGTTATTACGAAACAAATTATTAAATAAAGTATGTCTATAATAATAAATAAAACGGATCCATTTACAGCCCCAATGACTTTTCAATTGAAGGAAGAAATAATGACAGCTATCCTGTCTCCGTATAATATTACGGGTTTCATTGTAGATGTTTTTAATCAGCGGATTTATAAGGGCAGGATTTATGTCAATGTTTTTGGACAGATTGAACGGATTGAAGAAACGGACGTCTGTGAGGAACGTTATATTATGCCGGGGTTTATCGATTCGCACGTCCATATCGAAAGCAGTATGCTGATGCCTTCGGAATTTGCGCGTTCTGCCGTAAGCCACGGAACGCTTGCCACGCTCAGCGATCCTCATGAGATTGCTAATGTTCTGGGAATTGAAGGCGTCGAATATTTCATTGAAAATGGGCATGAATCGGGGTTCAAATTCTTTTTTGGAGCGCCTTCGTGCGTGCCTACAGCGCCTTTCGAGACCTCGGGTGCACATTTGGGCCTCGACGAAGTGGACAGTCTGCTGCAGAAGGAAGATATCTGGTTCCTGTCCGAAATGATGAATTTCCCGGGGGTAATTGCCGGAGATCCGGAGGTGAGAGCCAAAATTGATGCGGCAAAGAGAATGAATAAGCCGGTTGACGGACATGCGCCATGCCTTTCGGGTGCGTCTCTGGAAAAGTATATCGCCGCGGGAATATCTACCGATCATGAATGTATGGATATTTGTGAAGCTGAGGAGAAACTGTCGCTTGGCATGAAAATATTAATCAGGGAAGGAAGTTCCGCGAAAAATTTCGACGCTCTTTATCCACTGATTAATCAGTATCCTTCATCTGTAATGCTGTGTACGGATGATTCGCATCCCGATGATTTGAAGAAAGGATACATTGACAAACTGGTGGACAGGGCTCTTTCGAAGGGCGTTAATTTCTTTAATCTGCTTAAAGCGGTTTCCGTGAATCCTGTCCTCCATTATGGAATACCGGTGGGATTGCTCAGGACGGGAGATTATGCCGATTTTATAGTTACCGATTCCATTGAACAGGGATTTAAGGTGCTTCAGACGTATATTTCGGGAAAATTAGTGTACGACAGGCTGGGAGAGGAGATTAATCTGCACAGACCGAAGATTGAGATTAAAAACAGTTTTCATGCTGCATTCATTGATGTCGAAGATATACGCGTGGAATCGCGTAACAGGGATATCAGGCTTATAAAAGTTATTGACAGGGAATTGTTTACCGAGAGTATTGTTGTAAAACCTGCTGTTTCGGGCAGCGAGATCGTTTCATCCACAGCCGAAGACATGCTCAAAATAGTCGTCCTGAACCGTTATGTTCCCGGTTCCAGGCCTGCAGTCGGTTTTATCAGGGGATTCGGTTTAAAGCAGGGCGCACTGGCAGGTACTGTTGCTCACGACAGTCACAATCTGATCGCCGTGGGTGTGGACGACAGGTCGATAGTAGAATGCATTAACTCGCTTATTGATGTAAACGGCGGTATTGCCGTATGTTGCGATGGCGCGGTGGATATTCTGCCGCTGCCGGTGGCCGGAATTATCAGCGACAAAGGTATCGACGAGGTGGCGGCAAACTACGACAGAATAAACAGTAAAGCCAAACAGATCGGCTCTCCGCTTGCTTCTCCGTTTATGACTCTTTCTTTTATGGCGCTTATAGTAATTCCACAGTTAAAAATCTGCGATAAGGGACTTTTTGATGTGAATAAATTTAATGATACCGGTTTGTTTGTGGAAGAGGAGTAAGTAATCTTTGGATTCTACTGTTATATAATATTTTCAGCATTTCGGGTTATGGACAGTATATGCGTCATTCAGTACAATCCAAAGGATTGAATACAAATAACCCCAAATGAAGCGAAGCGATTGAGGGATACAGCATTTTAAAACGAAAATTGCGGCAATATCATCTGTCTACACTTTATTCCGTGCAATAAGATAGCATGTCATACGTTTATGCGACTTGCGATTTCATCTTTCTATTTTATCCCGCGCACAGTATAAATCGCAAAAATCGGTTTTGCAATAATGTGTTTTCAAAATAAATTACTACTTTTGCGTCGAAGCAAAGGCAAACAGGACTTTGCTCATTTAATTAGGAAAAGTGGTTTATAGAGAAGGGAAAAAAATATTTTTATGAATAAATTAAACACGAAATATCTGGGGCTTGATTTGGCAAGTCCCGTTATTGCAGGAAGTTCGGGCATTACAATGTCTATTGACAAAGTTAAAACTCTTGTCGATTCGGGTGTGGGGGCGATTGTCCTGAAATCCGTTTTCGAGGAAGAAATAAACAAAAGGGCATGGACAATGGAAACGGCAACAGGAAATTATCCCGAAGCAACAGACTATATCCTGGCATATATAAAAAACAATTCGCTGGATAATTATCTGGAATATATCGGGAAAGTCAAAAAAACTGGAGTTCCCGTTATTGCAAGCGTATCGTGCATATCTTCAAAGGAGTGGATCAATTTCACGAAACTGATAGAACGCGCCGGAGCAGACGCTTTGGAGCTGAATATGTTTTTTCTGCCTTTAGATAAGGAACAGAAAGGCGGCAAATACGAAAATACGTATTATGATATTGCAGACAGGGTTGTTTCGGCAATTAACATTCCCGTATCCGTGAAAACAGGTTCGGTATTTACGAACATACCGAATGTCGTTTGGGAGCTTTATCTGCGTAAAGTCAGGGGAATTACCATGTTCAACAAGTTTTACGAATCCGACATTGATATAAACAGCTTGAATCTTGTTCCCGGTGAAGTTTTCAGCAATCCTTCCGATTTGCGGCAGGTACTGAGATGGGTAGCCATTGTTTCGGCAAAAATACCGCAAATGGAGATATCGGCCTCAACGGGAATCCTGGACGGAGCGGCGGCTGTAAAACAATTGCTTGCGGGTGCAAAAACCGTACAGATGGTTTCCGCGCTGTACCGGAACGGTCCCGCCTGTGTCGCCGCAGTGAACAGGTTCATATCCGAATGGATGGACAAAAACGGATTCAAATCTATCGACGATTTCAGAGGCAAACTGAACTATTCGAAAATTCCTGATCCTGAATTATATGAACGTTCACAGTTTATGAAATATTTTTCAGTATAGGAACGAATAGATTATTTTGTATTACCTTTGCGTGTTGGAAAATTATTGTTGAACTTTTAAACTGTTTGATATAATAGGATCTAAGTAGCAAAAATTGAAAAATAAGAATATGAATAATTGTAAGAGAATTTGTTTGTTTATTTTAATGTCATTTTGTCCGATTGCTGTATTTGCAGACGAATTAGTTATTGAAACGCCTAATATTGTAGCAGTTAATGAGGAATTTAAAATCTCATATTCAATATCGTATTCTCCGGATAAGAAGCTGACAGAATTTATAGCGCCCGTTTTTTCAGATTTCCATGTTGTTGCCGGACCTGTGGAATCGAACTCAAGTACTTTTATAATGAATGGGACTACCAATACTTCGACACAGACTAAAAAAGTCACATACTGGTTGAGAGCGACTAAGGAAGGAGTTTTTGATCTCCCTGCGGCGGAAGTAAAATTCGAGGGCGGCATATCGGTAAAATCCCAGAAAAAAGCAGTCGAAGTTATAAAGGACAATGCAGGCAAAGCGACAAATCCCCGCAGTTCGGAGGATATCAATCCCGACGATCTGTTTATCAGGATGGAATTTAACCGGCAATCGGTGTACAAGGGAGAACCCATGATTCTTTCAATAAAACTGTACTGGCATAATGTTCCCGTTTCTTCACTGTCAAAATTCAACATGCCTACGCTGGCAGGCTTTGACTTTCAGGAATTGCAGATTCCAGCCAATGAATCGAAACCGTATCAGCAGAAATACAATAATAAGGTATATAATGCTATAACGCTGGCGCGACTGATTCTGTATCCATTGCGGGCAGGAGAAATTACGCTTGCCCCGCTGGAAACAGTCGTGTCGGTACAGATACCGCAACAGTCGCGCGGATCGCAGGGCTTACCCGACCTGTTCTTTGGTCAGCAGTACAGGACTGTAAACAAGCAATTGAAGTCCAAACCTGTAACTTTGAATATAAAGGACTTTCCCGCGGGCGCTCCGGCTTCGTTCAATGGCGCAATGGGGAACTTCACGCTCGCGGCCAAGCTTGACAAGAATAAGATTACGGCAAACCAGGCTGTTACTTATTCCGTTACCGTTTCGGGTACGGGCAATTTTAAACAGATCAATCCTCCATTGATACTGTTTCCCGACAAATTTGACAAATACGATCCGAAAACCGCAGACAATGTCAAAATATCCGAAACAGGCGGCTCGGGGACTAAAAAGTTCGATTATGTGCTGATACCCAGAAGTGCCGGCGAGTTTGAAATCCCTCCGGTGGAAGTTTCGTATTTCGACGCGCGGAAAGGGACTTATGTAACATTGAAATCCGATCCCCTGCATATAGAAGTGGAAAAAGACCCCAGCGGAACAAATATCCAGCCAATAAGCTCGATGCCAATGGTTACGGGAAAAAAAGTGGAGCATCTCGGCAACGATATTCTGTTTATCAAAACAGCGCCGCTGACAGCGCTTAAATCAAGCGGATATGTTTTCTTCGCTTCATCGGATTTCTGGCTGCTATTCGCGGCTATAATATTGATTTTCGCAATAATATGCTTTATAATGCGCAAAATGGAAAAGGACAGGCGAAACGTTGCCCTGATGCGCAACAGGAAAGCCAACAGGGTTGCAATAAGCCGCTTAAAACAGTCGGCACGACTTCTGAAAGCGGACGACCGCGCCGGTTTCTACGAGGAAGTCGCCAGAGCGGTATGGGGATACATCAGCGATAAGCTGAATATGCAAGGCTCTGAATTTTCGCGCGATAGAGTTCAGGAAAAATTAGTTTCGCAAAACGTTCCGCAGGAAAATATCGACATGCTGATTTCTGTCATGGAAAACTGCGAATATGCACGCTATGCGCCCGGAGGCAATCACGAAGGCATGGAGAATATGTATAATGAGGCAATTGCAGCAATCAGCAAACTCGAAAATCTGAAATAATTCAATGTATCTGAAATCTCTCAGCCTTACGAATTTCAAGAATATAGAACAGCTGGATCTTGACTGTTCCCCTGTATTGAACTGTATTGTAGGCAATAACGGGGAAGGCAAAACCAATCTTTTAGACGGGATATATTATCTGTCGATGTGTAAAAGCAAGTTTATTTCAGTCGATTACATGAATATTCGCGACAGCGGGGATTATTTTCTGCTTAAAGCCCGGTATTTGAAGAACGAGGACGATGAAAGCGTTTCGTGCGGAATTAAGCGCAACGGTAAAAAATCGTTTAAATACAACTCGAAGGAATACCGGAAACTGTCCGAACATATCGGGGTTATTCCCCTGGTATTCATCACTCCCTCGGATATTTCGCTGATAAACGGCGGCAGCGAGGAAAGGCGTAAATTCCTCAATTCGGTGATTTCCCAAACCGACAGGCAGTATCTCGATGCGTCAATACGTTATAACAATGTCCTGCAAAACCGTAATAAAATGTTGAAATACAAAACATCGGACATCGATTTCAGTTTTATTGACGCCCTGAACGAGCAAATGTCGATTTACGGACAGACGATTTACGAGAGGAGAAAAATTCTGCTGAAATCATTTCTGCCTGTATTTCAGGATATATACAATGCCGTGTCGGGCGGAAAGGATATTGTCGGCCTGTCGTACCGTTCCGATCTGGACAGGGGAAATCTGAAATCGCTGCTGGAGGCAAATCTGGAAAGGGACTGCGCTCTGCAATACACTTCCGTGGGAATCCATCGCGACGATCTGATTATGGAAATCAATGGCAGAACATTGAAAAGCTCCGGATCGCAGGGACAGCAGAAAACTTATCTTATCGCTATGATGATGACCCAGTTCCGCATAATTAAACAACATGCCGGAATCTCGCCGATACTTCTGCTCGACGATATTTTCGACAAACTGGACGCCGAAAGAGTGGAACGGCTCATATCGTTTGTTACGGACAGCGGATTCGGTCAAATATTCCTGACCGACAGCAACAAAAACCGCCTCGATACTCTGCTGCAAAAAACGGATGCAAACTACAAACTGTTCAAAATGAACTCCGGAAACATAGAACTTCTGCAATCATCCTGAAAATGGTACGCAACAAACCTGTCATGCTCGGCAATCTACTGTCCATGTTCCTGAAGGAATCCGGTCTCGAAAAGGGATATCGCGAATATCAGCTGCTGAAACTCTGGAACGAAATCCTGGGCAGCAACGTATCGAAGGCAACATTAAGCAAAAGAATAGAAAACAAAAAGTTATATATCCATTTATCTTCCTCGGTGGTACGCGACGAACTGTACATGATGCGCTCGGATATAATCCGGGAATTTAACCGCAGAGCAGGCGCAAATATAATCGAGGAACTGATTCTGAAATAAGACTGTCTTCGGTATCCTGTCAGACGGGCGTAATCCCGTTTGTCTCGCTTCCCTATTTTACCGGTACAGTTTTGAAATCGAAAGTCGAGACCTCCCTGTCTTTTGAATAGATTGAAATTCTGAATACATATTCCCTGCCTTTTTCGAAAGACAGTTTTCCCGGCAGCATGAGTCCGGTTTTTTCATACGCTTTGAGAGCCGGAATATGCGCATTTCCAAGTTCGATCCTGTTTCCGTCCTTTTCGACGCTTATCTTCAATACCGTTTCCTGTGAAGCGGTCTGTCCGAAATTTCCGACTTCCATACTTAAATCAACACCCTGGGGACGAAGGGTGAAAATCGGCGCTTTGGCAGAAAGTATCGGTTCGATATAGTCTGTTCCGGGCAGTCGGACATATCCGTAAAGCAGTGAGCCGGAGACTGTTTTCCCGATCAGTTTGGGGGCAAATTCGTCCGCGGTTATACCGTTTCCGGCGGCGTCGAAAGTTACAATCAGGTCATTGTCCGCTTTTTCGGAACTTTTTACCCTGCATCCCCTGCCGAAATTGACTTCGGATGAAGCTCCGAAGCGTAAAGACTGCATGTCAATATCCGTGTGGGGATTAAATCCCTTTTCGGCAAAAATTCTCAGTCTGATGGTTTTAGTCGCCGGAGTGACTGGCTGTCTGTCCGGCATGGCGAGCAGCAGTCCGGGATTGAGAGGTATGCTGATGTTTTTGGAACTGTGACGGTCGCCGGGTTTGTCTTCCTTTTTCAGAGTGTCGATGACGGCGAAATTTGCCTGTATCGCGCGTCCGTATTCATCCTGAAACACTTTCATCCGTTCATACTTGAACCATTCCTCCACCCGTCCGTCTCCGTGTTTCGATATTCCCGGAATATATGCCTCGCCCGGGTCGGTTACCCATTTCACGCCGTCTTTCGAACGGAGATAGAATGCGATGCGTCCCAGCCAGTCGTTGACAATCAGGTGATACTGCACGTGGTCGCGCCATACGACAGGATCTTCGAATGCCCCCTCGACATCGGGATACACCCGTTTATCGCTTATCTGATTATATGGTGAAAGCCCTGTTTCGCTGATCCATACGCCTCCTCCCCGGTTAATCATCAGGAAAGAACCGTCTTCGCGCCGTGCAAATGTGAGGTTCGACAGGCCATCGATAATTCTCCGGTCTCTCCTGTCGAAATCAAACTGTCCGTAAGTCCACGGTCCACCGATCTTATCTGCAATATATCTTCCACCCATCACATATATAACATACTGCCCGTTCTCAGTCTGGAAAATTTCGGGATTATGTCCCTTTCCGATATTGTCTTTTATTTTGAAAGGACCGACCGGATTGTCGCATACAGTATGAAATACGATGGAATTTGGCCATTCGGCATGACCTTTTGGCGAGCTTTCCAGCCATCCGCAAACAAAAAGATGATATTTGCCGTCATCGCCCCTGAGGATATTTCCTCCCCAGTATGAGTAATTTCCGTCTTCCATGCCATTGTCGACATATCTGGGAACCGTCCCTTTTGCGCCCCAGACGTCTCCGGAAAGTTTTCCCTGCGGCATGGGCAAAAAACGGTCTAAAAACCGCGCTCCATACACTAAATCATTCCATTCGGCAGGCCGCGGACGCTCTATTGCCTGGGAAAATAAACCCGTATTGCAGAATACCGCTGCAATCCCCGTAAACAGTACTGTTTTAAAAAAATTCTTCATCATTGTCAATTTATATATTTCATATTATTACTTTCTCCCGTTAAATTCTGCTATGAGTTTATTATTGGCTTCTATAAGTCTGTCAAAGTTTATCATATTCGGATTATATAATAAATCATAGCCGGTATCTTTAGTCCTGAACTGATTCACGCCGTATGCTATGCTGTTGGCAGGTATATCTTTTGTAATTATTGCGCCGGCTGCCACAACAGAGTTCTCTCCAATTATTACCGGTCCCAGGATTTTTGCCCCATCGGCAATTACTGCGTTTTTACAAATTACAGGATTACCAATATTTTCCCATTCGTTACTGATTTTGTTATATTTCATATTTGATCCGACAGTTACATTTTGAAAGATTACAACATTTTCGCAGATTTTTGCGGCAATAATCGTGCACCCGCGTGCGTGATGGGCAAACAATACGCTTCTGTCTATTTCGGTGCAGTTAATTTCACAGCAGTAAAACTTTTCCAGCAAATTGCGGGCAGCCTTTTTTAGCAGTTTGTTCCCTGAATAGCAGTTTATTTTTATCAGTTTATCAAACATATTTTCTCTTTAAATTGTCCGCAATTGTGAAAAAGGCTATTCTTCTCTCGAAATATTCTGAAACTGTCTATTTTGTCTGCGTCTTCCTTATATTCTCTTTGGTCTGATTTCAAAACTGTTGCCATAATCTTATCTATTTTTTCGCTGCAAAGGTAAGACAAAATATTTGATTGGCATTAATTTAACCGGAGATGTCTAAAAAGGTCATTTGTTTGCAGAGATTGCGGGTCAAGCCCGCAATGACTAACACAAGCGTCACATTCACAGCCGTCATTCTGACGAAATCAGAATCTCCTGCCGGTAAAAAAAGTTTTTTGTACACCCGCTTTTATCATGACACTGAACACCGTATAAACTGTCGACACGGACTTACACAGATACCGTTCTACCTGACATTCGGCGAGGCATATACTCTGAAAATCGTTACGCGCTATTCCAGCGTTCCGGGATAATATTTCGCCCGTTTTTTACAGAAAGATTGCGGTTAAAAAAAAAACGCTTAATTTTGCCCCTTTATTGAAATGGACTTTGAATGGAAAGAAAATTGGTAATATCACCGTCGCCCCATATCCACGATAACGTGACGACGCAGCGTTTGATGAGGGATGTAATCATAGCGTTATGTCCCGCTTTTCTGGTTTCGGCGTGGTTTTTCGGAGTGAGCGTCCTTTTGGTTGCTCTTGTATCTGTTGGAACATGTGTCGGTTTGGAGTGGGCATTGCAGAAATATGTCCTGAAAGTTCATCCGACAGTGAGCGACATGTCTGCCGCCCTGACGGGTCTGCTGCTGGCGATGAATCTTCCTTCGGGCATACCTTTATATATGGTAGCAATTGGCGCGGCATTTGCAGTCGGGGTAGTCAAAATCAGTTTCGGGGGACTTGGAAGCAATCTGTTTAACCCTGCAATCGCGGGGCGCATATTCATGCTGATTTCCTTTCCCGTCGCCATGACTTCGTGGACAATGCCTGTGGAGGGATTTTTTCCCACTGATGCAACGACCGGAGCCACTCCGCTCGCCATAATGGCTCACGATCTGGCAGAAGGACTTACGCCTCAGGCAATAATGGCGGAACACGGATTTTCGTATTCCCGGATGCTGTTCGGGCAGATAGGCGGCTCGTTCGGCGAAGTATCCGCGCTGGCTTTGCTTCTCGGCTTCGCATATCTGCTGATACGCAAGGTTATAACCTGGCACATTCCCGTAACAGTATTCCTTGCCGTGACGGTATTTACCGGAATATTCTGGCTGCTTGATCCATCGAAAAATCCCGATCCCCTGTTTCATCTACTGACCGGAGGGCTTATGCTGGGCGCAATATTCATGGCGACGGACTATGTTACCTCCCCGATGCTCAAAAAAGGCGCAGTGATATATGCCGCCGGGATAGGGATTCTCACATGCGTGATTCGCAAATGGGGTTCGTTTCCCGAAGGAATATCCTTTGCGATACTGATAATGAACGCGCTTGTTCCACTGATAAACATGTACGTCAAGCCCAAGCGCTTTGGCGGAAAATAGATAATTATAGAACAGATATACAATGGCAAAAGAATCGTCTTTCAAAAACATGGTACTGACACTTCTGACAATAACTTTTGTTTCGTCGGCAGTACTGGCGGGCGTTTACAGGCTTACGGCAGAGTCAATTGAAGCGGTGCGGATTCAGAAAATCAACCGGGGAATATCCGAAGTCCTGCCGCCGTTCGACAACAATCCATCGGAAAACGTGTATAAGAAATACGTCGATGGCGACACCGTGTATGTTTATATTGCGACCAAGGATGGAAACAGCGTGGGAGCTGCGGTACAGACTTTTACGAATAACGGCTATGGCGGTCGAATTGTCCTTTTAGTCGGGTTCCTTATCGACGGTACAATAAACAATATCAACGTTATCTCGCATAACGAGACGCCAGGGCTGGGCGACAAAATCAGTCCCCAAAAGAGCGAATTCAGCCTGCAGTTCCACGGGAAAAATCCCGAAAACTACAAACTGTCAGTGCGCAAGGAAGGCGGAGAAGTCAATGCGATTACGGCTTCGACAATCAGTTCCAAAGCCTTTTGCGACGCCATAGAACGGGCATACAGGGTATATCGCGAAGATGTAATGAAAAAGGGAAACTGGGACGCCGGCACAGGCGCCACATCAACTAATAAATGAATATCATGAAGGAAGGAATACAGTTAATACTGAAGGGAATATTCAAGGAAAACCCCACCTTTGTACTGGTTTTGGGAATGTGTCCCACCCTGGCGACGACCTCGTCGGCAATCAACGGCATGTCAATGGGACTGGCTACGGCATTCGTGCTCATGCTCTCGAACATGACGATATCCCTGGTCGGGAAAATGATACCCGACAAGGTGCGCATTCCATCGTATGTCGTTATCATTGCGGCGTTTGTTACGGTAGTGGATTTGCTTATGGCGGGCTATCTTCCCGACATTCACAGCACGCTGGGCATTTTTATTCCGCTGATAGTTGTAAACTGCATAGTATTAGCCCGTGCAGAATCGTTTGCAGCAAAAAACGGCGCTGTCCATTCAATCTTCGACGGTCTGGGAATAGGGCTTGGATTCACGCTTGCGCTTACCTTTCTGGGGTTTGTCCGCGAACTGCTTGGCTCATATTCCGTATTCGGGCACAAGCTCGCTCCCGGCGACGGCATTATCCTGTTCATACTTGCTCCCGGAGCGTTTTTCGTCCTGGCATACCTGATGATTTTATTTAACATTGTGAAAAAGAAGTTTATCAAGAAATAATTTGAATATGGAAGAATATATTTTAATCGTAATTGCCGCAATTTTCGTAAACAATGTAGTGCTGTCGCAATTTTTGGGAATATGTCCCTTTCTTGGCGTTTCCAACCGGGTAAGTACGTCGCTGGGCATGGGCGGAGCAGTCGTTTTTGTTCTGACACTCTCGGCGATAGTAACATACCTTATACAGAATTTCATACTGCTACCGCTGAAAATCGAATACATGCAGACTCTTACCTTTATACTGGTGATAGCGGCGCTGGTACAGATGGTCGAGATTGTTTTGAAAAAAGTAAGCCCTGCCCTGTATCAGGCTTTGGGAATCTTTCTTCCATTGATAACAACAAACTGCGCTGTCCTGGGAATAGCCATACTGTCAATCCAGAAAGGCTACAGCCTTGCCCAGACAACAGTGTTCTCATTTGCAAGCGGCACGGGATTTGCTCTCGCGCTGATTCTATTTGCCGGACTTCGCGAACAGCTTGACTTGACGTCCAATGTGCCGAAACAGATGAAGGGATACCCTATCGCTTTGATCACGGCAGGATTGCTGGCGATGGCATTTATGGGCTTCGGGGGAATAGTGAAATAATCAATCACATCTGCATATCTATTGCTGTCTGTTTAACTTCAATGGTTGTTACAGGCAGTGGGTGTATTCCAAAATGTCGGACTGTTTAATTTTATCAGCGGTATTATGGGTGAAAGCATTTTCCGACTTTTTACGACGTAAATGAGTTACTCCGGAACGATTTCTGATTTTTTACGACGTAAGGGATGAAAAATAAATAACGTATAAATGTTTAATGTTACAAATTTAATTGCTGAAATAAAATTGCCATGTCCAATTGCCCGCAGGGCATTAATATCAATAGAAATTTGTCCAACACAC
>JAIRZR010000095.1 GCA_031267155.1 Prevotellaceae bacterium
TTCAGAACTCCTGACCTCTCGCAAATTGTATTGTCGCAATTTTCCATTATTCATCGGCAAGCGGTAAATGCTGTATTCCCAACCCGAAGGGTTGAATGTGAATAACCCCCAATGAAGCGAAGCGATTGGGGGCAGGCGAATAGAGTTAAGAACTAAAAACTAAGAGTTGGCTGGCGCGCGTTAGTTAACTCTTAACTCCAAAAACATCCTGTACACTTGCTGTTCAAGCTTTCAGCTTATGGCTATCTTCGCCGTATTTGCCGTATCCCCCAATCGCTTCGCTTCATTAGGGGTTATTCATATTCAATCCTTCGGATTGTGTCGACGCATATACTGTGAAAGGTATTCGGGATGTGGACAGCGACACTTTAAAACGAAGTTTGTCGAAATTTTGCGACAGTAACATTTTGCCATGTTTACATAATTTACAGGTTTGCCCCTGCACCGAACTGCAAGTCGTTTATCCGGCGCCAGTCATTCCTACTGTTTTGGTATCCCGTACCCATTTCATTTTCCTGTTCTTTAATCCGTCGAAGATGTTACAGGATATCAGCGTTTCATTTCAGTACTAATTGAGCGAATCGTCTGTCCCGATAACTTTGCCGGAACAGTCTTTCCGCCTTTCACTGTCTGCTCAGCTCCTGCGCCGCCCTTGAGTTCCCGGGTAAGCTGTAAAGTGTACGGACCATAATAAGCTTCCCGTTCGGTTGTCTGCATATTTCCAACCATGATTCTTTGCTTGCTGCCGTTGATATAGAAGCTCATATCTATGGTCTCGCCCAAGTTGATGATTCCGCTTCCGTCACTTTTGGAAAAATTAAAGTCGTTCGTTTTTGTCAAAGTTCCCATGACCCAGTAGCCGTCTGTATAGCTGGCAGTGAAATCGCCTCCCGGATTGTATGTCTCAGCCCATATCAGGTCTTCCAAAGTAAAGCTACTGCCCTCATAGTCCAAAAATACAATACTGTTTTCGTTGATGCTGAACTGTTCCCATGCATCCTTACCATCATCATCTGTATACTCGGATTTCCATACGCCGAAGTACTCGGATCTGAGGTCGTACCATTTGGCATACAGCGTAAAGGCAGACGTTACAATGCCGGCGTAGTATGGAAAACTGACTTTATCGGTCAAATCCGCATCCTTATACCAGCCCTCGAAAATACTGTACGCCTTTTCCGGCTCGGCGGGTTCGGGAAGCATTTCGCCCTTTACTATCCGCGTAACATGATTATCGTTCGCAGTCCATTCGCCGCCGTTCAGTTCCCAGCTAATCTGCTGGTACTCGGTTTCCGATTCCCATTTGGCAACGAGGGTGATGTCTCCGGTGATCTTTGTCTGGAAATTGTAGGCGGCCGATGTTCCGCTCAAACTCCAGAAAAAGCGGTTTGCCGGTGTACCTCTGTTCGGCTATGGAAGCGATGTTCGCCGCCGTGATGTCAGTCCTGACGTGAGTGCGTCCATAGTGCTCGTGAACCAGAGTGTTGTAGTGGTTCGTCAGCACGTTAAGCTCGTCGACAAACAGGACGTACATGTCCGGTCCGTTGAGATTGATCAGCGCCGTCACACGGTCTGTGATACTGTGGAATGCGCCGTCCGTTTCGCGGCGTGCCTGGCTGAAGGAAATCTCCGGCTTGCGCAGCTGTTCCTGGGCGACGTCATCGACGTAGCTGCAGAACAGGGCGTTCCGGTTTGCAAGCTCGGTAATCCACGGCGTAAGGCCCAGAGCCTGTACAGCAAGGATATAGTCGAGGCTGTTCAGCCGCATAACCACGCTGTCGATGCCTGCCGTTTCGGCGTCGTAGTCGGCTCTGGCCAGGTCGCCGTAATTTTCGAGCAGGTTGTACACGTGAAGCGCATTGTCGCGCATCGAAGGATCGAAATGCTTCAGTTGCGAATGCACATACCCTTTCATTCCGATAAAAGTCCGGTCGCGATCGAAATCGGCTTCCGCTTTTTTCTTCGTAAACTCGCTTTTGCGAACCCATTTGTAAATGGAATTTTCCTGCTCAAGCTTGATGAGATAGTTGTTTATCAGGTCATAGACACCGATTGTCCCCTGAAATCTGTCGCATATTCCATACGACGTCTTGTGGAATTCCACATGATCCGCGATGCTGAAATGACTCAGCTCGGGTTTTCTTAATTCTAATTTTTCTAACATTTTTTTTTACTGATTTTATGTTTAAATTTTACTAATTAATTTTATTCCGTTTCATTTTCCGGCAATTCCGTTTCGGTCTGAAAAAGTTTGCTGCAGGTATCGCGGGAGACTTTTTCCGTCTGAAAAAGTTTGCTGCAGGTACTGCGGGAGACTTTTTCCGTCTGAAAAAGTTCGCTGCAGGTACTGCGGGAGACTTTTTCCGTCTGAAAAAGTCCCCTGCATCTTCGCCACGCGGTTCGTCATTGCAGGCTTGACCTCTGTGCGGCGAATGTTTGAAATGACAACTGACGCACATCTTCCATTTCCAAACTTTACTCTTTTCATTTCCTGACCCTTTTCTACTCCGTTTAGTATCATTCTTAACTTTTAACTTCCAATCAGTCCTCGTCTTTTAGTCCCGTTGCCAGTATATTAATCGCGGAACCGCTGTATCCCAGCACTGTCAATTTATCTTTTATTATCGTGAATGACTTTGATCTGAAAGATTTTTTTCTATCGTCGGCAACCTCTACAGTATAACTGCCAACATTAACCGTGTATCCAAACTGATAGCCGGGTTCGAGAACGTCAGAATCAGAGTCTATGAACGTACCGTCCATATCATAAAATTTGATTGAAACTATATCATAACTTGTACTGAGATTCTGAATAACAAGAGAACCGGTTCCCTCTTCGGAACGCGAAAACACGGTATTGCTTGCGGCAGCAGTTCCCAGCATATTAATAAGGATATTATTCAGGACTGTAATATGCAGTTTTCCGTTTATCAGCTGTCCCGTAGCATAAGGATCACCGTAGCTGGCTGTGAACAGTATGATTCCGTCACGGGAAATTTCATACGTGCCGCCGTTGTCATAAATGCCGCCCTTACCGGCTTCGGTCAGGGAAAAATCGTAATTTGTCGGCGTGATTGTAAATGACAGGTTATATTTTCCGGGGGCCGCTGTCCATGTGCCGAGGATGTCTATTTCTTCCATTTCCGTATCGTCGGCCCCGTCATCGTCTTTATCATAATCTTTGCGGCACGAAAATATGACTGTCATACATAAGGCAATCAATACATAAATCGCCTTCTTCGAAAACACTTCCGCTCTGATGGAAAGTTTTCCGGTTCTTCCGCCAATACCGGCGTACTGTTCTGTAAATTTAATACACTGTTTCATATTCTTTATATTTAATTTTGTGCTCCATTGCGAGCGGTTAATAATTAATGCTATTTTTCCTCTGTTATCCGGAATTTCTTCCATTTACGGTGTGATTTATACTTCGCCGCTGTACCTTCGGGAACACGGAGCGTAATATTTTCTACAGTCAATTTCTTGAATGCAGATTTGCTGACGCTGCACGCCGACGGGTTTGTCCAGTTAAGCGTGATTTCATTCAGACTTGTACAGCCTTGAAAAGCATGCTTTCCAATCTCCGTCACGCTTTCCGGTATATTGACACTGGCAAGATTGGTGCAAGCCCGGAAAAACCAGTAACTAATCGAGGTCAGCCCTTTCGGCAAACGGATGCCTACAAGACTTTTACAGCCCCAAAAAGCCATGCCTCCAATTGACGTCAGGCTTTCCGGCAAATGAATGTCGGACAGTCTAACACATTGGGCAAAACCGCCTATTCCGATTGTTGTAACTCCTTCCGGTATATCGACGGAAGCCAGGTGCATGCAGGACTGAAAAGCGCCCTGTCCAATCTTCGTCACTCCTTCCGGTACATGTACCTCGATAAAGTTCATTCCGTAAAAGGCAAATTTCCCGATTGTTGCCGGCCCGGAGATTCGCATATTCATCTCATGAATATTGGACTTGAAAGCCCAAGGCGACGTATTAAGCAGTTGCCAGCTATATTTCGGCATTTCGCCTTTGCCGGTAATGATGAGCGTGTCGTCGTTTATTTTCCAGTAAAGATCGCTGTAACCCATCTTAGTTTGCGCCTGTCCATTCAGCGCCATTGCCAGGAAACATCCCGACAGCAGGGTGTGGAGATACACTCTCCGTATCATTCCCTTCATTGTTTTGTAAATTTTATGTTCCATTTTACTATTGTTAAATTTGTTGTTAAATCGTTTATTTTATCTTAAAATTCTTTTTTTTCAGACAATTCATAATTTTTCTCTGCCCGGTTCGGCTCAGTGAAGACGCTACGCTGGGCAGGAGCTGCGCTTTCGCAAAGCCGAAGGCTTTGAATATCGATAACCCCGGGCACAGCCCGGGGGACGGTACATCTCCCTCCACAACTCCGTATGGAGTTGAACTGCTTCGCAGTTCCTGAAGCGAGCGGGCATCTTCCCCGAGTTGCGCCTTCGGCTTGCACGGGGTTATCGACATTGAACGCCTTCCGGCGTAATCCGTTCCGGCAATTAAATTGACGACCGCGTGGCGAACTTTTCTCTGCCCGATTCGGCTCGGTGAAGACGCTGCGCCGGGCAGGAGCTGCGCTTTCGCAAAGCCGAAGGCTTTGAATATCGATAACCCCGGGCACAGCCCGGGGGACGGTACATCTCCCTCCACAACTCCGTATGGAGTTGAACTGTTTCGCAGTTCCGGAAGCGAGCGGGCATCTTCCCCGGGCTGCGCCTTCGGCTTGCACGGGGTTATCGACATTGAACGCCTTCCGGCGTAATCCGCTTCGGCAATTAAATTGACGGCAAGGCGGCGAATGTTTGAAATGGCGTTTACATCAGCACCTTTCGCCAGCAGTTTCCCGATCGACACAGCATCTCCGTTTTTTGCCGCCTCAAACAATTCCGCCGACTTCGGTTTACACTTTAAAAAATCAAATAATCCCATAATACTTTTATCTTTTAAAAAAAATGTTCCCTACTCGTAAGGCTTTTCGGGATTACCGCCCCGCCGGAATGTTTTGCGTGACCCGGCGACGTCACATTCTTATCTCAAAACTCTTAACTTTTAACTCTTAACTTGCACGCGGTATTACGGTTTTAAGTTCGGGATCTTCTTCACTGAGTATCTTCTCAACATCCGAAACCAGGACTGTTTCCGCTCTGCGTTTAATGACGGTTTCAACAGGATAGAATTCTATACGGAGTCTTGCACTGGCTCCCTTAAAAGCCGCAATGCACGACAGTATCAATACAAAGCCTGACATCATCAGGACTGCCTGCTGCGGCGACATCTTAAACGGAGGCTGCACATTCGGTGGCATTCCCGAAATAAAGAAATAAACAATGCAGACTGCGGCGGCAATTCCTGCTGTCGCACAGATAAGGGCAAAGAATATCCCCGCAATTTTTACCGACATGCGTCTCCTTCGGATTGCCGTCGCGTTTTTACCGTAACAGACGCCGCAGACAGGGACGGAATAGGCCTTTACCGGCTCCAGACTGCCATTGTCCTTTTTCCGGCAAGCCACTACAGTAGCATCCAGTACACTGCCATTCCGTATTTCCGCCTTACAGAAGGCACAAGTGTTCAGGATGCGCACATCCTGTGGAATTTCAATCTTTGTCGTTACTATCATTGTTTCTTATAATTTTATAACTGTTTGACATATTTCATTGTTTGCACTGTTCCGGCAGTTTCACTGTTCATTTCAGTCCTGTTTTAAATTCTCGTCAGGAGTCGTCTGCGGCAGGCAGCCAGTCTGTACACCGCCGGTCAAAGCCTGCTTATCCATCCCGAAAACTCCGCCCAGCAATATGTATGCGACAGGTAAAAACGTCACGAGATTAAGCAGTCTGTTTATCGCATTTCCATCCGTATTGTGATAACTGTTAACATAATTGTAGTAAGCCATAAAGACAAGCATAATGCCGGATGCGACTGCGAGCGCCGTGCCGGCAGCACGTCTCCATTTTCCGCCGGACAGCAGCAGCGACAGGGCAAAGAGTAAAACAAGCAGCCGGAACAGTATCCACACCGCATTGCTAACCAGCACCGATACGGGAACGGTAATGCCGTTCAGACGCGCCAGTTCCATCTGTTCCCGGACACTCCAGGCGTAGAAAAAAAAGATCATTGCCGCGTATGCAATCACCGGAAACACTGCGCGTCGCCGGACGCGGTCGAGCGGACTGGCTCCATCCCTCATACGCGGCAGCAGTATTATGCCTGCAGCCAGCAACAGCAATTCGGGAAAGATCGACGTCACATATCCCGTCGAAATGCTGGAAAGGACATCAATGACAGAAATACCCAATTCGCCGGAAATATTGAAAATGCTCCAGATCCAGGCGAATATCCCTACGGCGGCGGCTACGGTAAGCGTTGTGGCTGCGCTGCGAAGCCGCGCCAGTTCGCCGTATGGCGGCTGAACGGTTTTCGGGTCGCTCCCGTACCGGTTGTCGCCCTGCTGCCCCTTCAGCAGTGTAAGCACAAGCAGACAGACGCTGCCCGCAATAAGCACAATCCCGAAAACTGCCGGCAATGTCCCGTCTCTGCCCAAAACCCCTGCAATCGACAGCGCCTGAACGGCTGAAGCAGGCACGAAAATGGACAGTGTCCACCACCCGCTACGGCCGGTGTCGTGCAGACGGCGCACCGTAAGGGCAAGCGCTGGCAGAAACATTGCCAGCATATACATGTCGCGGCAGATGAAAACAAACGCTTTTCCGTTTGCCAGTTCCTTTACAAGGATGTCGATAAATGTAGCCGCCAAACCAAAGACGGCATAAAACAGCACGAACATCCAGTACTCCTTTGGTCGCGCTCTTCCATTGAAATCGGCATAATGCCGCAATACTTTTAAATACCATTCCATAATTTTTCTATTTTATGAGAGTGTCTCGAAAGGTCGAGTCCCGTCATTGCGAATAAACGTTCAGTACCTAAACTAAAAGCGAAATGACGCTCAGTCAGTACATAGCAAAAGGCCTCATCATAAATCGAAGCAAACCACCGTTGTTCGTCATTGCGAACGAAGTGAAGCAATCCAGGAAAGCCTTTTAATATGCTACTTATGAAAAGTGTCATTGTAAAAGCGCAACCCGAAACAATCCAGTAATTAACTGTATTCTGGATTGCTTCGCTTCGCTCGCAATGAGGATGTGAGGGACTTTTAGACATCTCCGTTTAATTTCATCAAATTTCTACTGTGCTTTTCAAAAGTGTCTGACCGTTTCCGTATTCAATACATTCGATGCGCGTGGAAGTATCCACGCAATTGTATTTTCCGCATTGCGGACATTTCACAACGGTTTTTTCCCGCAGGCGAACGCCGTCTTTCCATTCGCATCCGCAGGAACCGCAAACGATGCCGCAGACGAAATTGTCCGTGTTTCCCTTTGCAGCCATCTGCACTCCGATGGACAGAGGATTGATCGACGATATTTTGCCCGTACACTGCGACAGCGACAGATTCTTTTGAAACGGCAGCAGTCCGACCAGATACAGTCCATCCTTGTCGAGTCCCCAGATGCCTTCCGGCGTTTCCACCTGAATGTAGTACAGGGGTTCCGTCACTTCGCGATAGGACAGAAACAGCCTCGCTTCATCTGCCGAGGAGGCAGCGTAATACTCGTAAGTGTACTTGCCCTTTGTTTCTTTCCCGAACGAACGCAGTTTGGGTTTGGGCTGTCTGGCATTGCAGACTGTACACATAAAATTTTTCCACCTGTGTCCGAATAAACATTTAAAATTCATATCTTTTATATTTTTAAATTAATACTTTTCCTTTTCCCGGCAGCTTCCATCGCTCTTTCACTATTTCTGCTTTTCCATGCAGGAGTAAATATTTCCATCAATTATATTTTTTATTTTTTTTTACAAAATTACATAACTTACACGCTTTTCCGAAAAGTTAAAATTCATCTGTACACCGGCACGCAGGTACAAATTCGCCTGCCGGTTCCCACGCTGAGGCATGAGCAAACGCTGAGGCATGAGCAGATAGTCCGGGATCCCACGCTCTGGCATGAGCATACCTTATTGCAGGTGCACACCTTGTTGCAGGTGCATGTCGGCTGGGGCTTGTAGCTTCCCGGCACGCAGTTGCAGACGCATTTGGCGCCGGACGGAATGGGCGAGCCGCATGGCAGAGTATAAGTAATGGTTTGACCGTACTCGTCAACTTCGCTGAAAGTAATGCCTTTCGCCGAAGCGGGTGAGCAACTCAAATCCGTCAGACAGCTGATATGTTTTCCGTCCGGCAGGCTCCAGGCGCTGACGGTGCGGTCCCCGCTGCCGGCCAGCAGCAGCTTACCGTCCGGAGAAACGGCGAGCGCGGAAGTCCCTGTACGGATATTTCTGAGCATCTTGAAATCCGACATGTTCCACAGCTTTACACAGTCGCTGCCGCCGGAAACAAGAATGTCGCCGCCGGAGACGGGCGTGTCGCCGGAGACGGATATCACCGAATTTGCCGACAGAACTGCTCCGGCCTCCTTACGGCTGTCGTCGGAGATGAATGCCAGCGAATGAACCGGTTGAATGTGTCCTTCGGCAGTCCGGTCGAATCTTTTTTCGAGCGTCCCGTCCGCCAAACGCCAGAGGGCAATCGATTTATCGGCGCTGCCCGTGGCGAGCCGTTTCCCGTCCGGACTGAAGGCCAGCGAACATACGGAATTCGAATGGGCGTTCAGCTTCAGCATCATCTTTCCGTCCATGCTGCACTGTATGGCGGTATGATCGTTGCTGCCCGAGACAAAACTGTTTCCGTCGGGCGAGATGGCGATGGCGCGGACAGAGTCCGTATGGAGATTCAGCGTTTCCTCGAGCATGCCGGAAGGTATTTTCCACAGGATTACCTTTTTGTCACTGCCGCCGGAAACAAGCCGTTTACCGTCCGGACTGAAAGCTACGGCGTTTATCGCGCCGGCATGTCCGGAAAGCGTTATTATCAGATCGCCGGACTGCATGCTTCGCAGGCGGATGGCGTTGTCGGTGTCTCCCGAAGCAAGCATTTTTCCGTCGGGGCTGATTGCCAGCGAACGGGGTGGGACGGGCGTATTGACTGTTCTGATCAGAGCGCCGTCCGGCAGACGCCACAGCTTGACGGTTTTGTCGTCGCTTCCGGTGACAAGCATCTTGCCGTCCCGGCTGACGGCAAGCGTCCGAACGTCGTCGCTGTGCGCAAGTGCGTAGTCGCAGAGCGCAGACCTTGGAACCTCGGACGCTCCGTACGTGGTTCCCCAGCGTTTTGCGCTGCCGCATCCGTCGAGCAGCAGCACCGCGGCAGCGGCAGTCAGTCCCGCGCCGAAAAATCCGCGGCGGTTCATTTTGGCTTTCATCGCCTCTTCCAGCGGCACAATCTGCACCTCTTCCTCCGTCCCGTCCGAATTGACGTGGGACAGTTCAAATTTCGGTTTTACTTCTTTCATATTACTGTTTATTAATTATCTATATATCGGTACACAGGTACAGACCTTATTGCAGGTGCAACTGTTAAACTGGCAGGGACACTGTGAATTACATGTACATATTTTTCCCGGCACGCAGTTGCATCTGCAGGTTGCGCCCGGCGGGACCGGCGCTCCGCATGGCAGCGTATATGTTACAGTCCGTCCGGTTTCGTCTGTCACGTTATATGTCGAGCCTTTCGCCGTATCCTCCATACATTCCAGATCCAGCAGACAGTTTCCGTATGTAACATCCGGCAGATCCCATAACTTTATTGTCCCCACGTACATGCCGGAAACGAGCCATTTTCCATCGGGGCTGATAGCCATCGATTCGGTGTAATCTTCCTGTTCGACTGTCTTTATAAGTGTGGCGTCCGGCAAACTCCAGAGTTTAATATTTTTATAATTACTTACGGAAACAAATCTGCTTCCGTCGGGAGTAACCGCCATGGAATATATGGGTTCATGCGTTTCCAGCGATTTCAATACGGCACCATCCGAAAGATTCCGTAACTTAATCATACCGTCACTGTCAGCTGTCACCACTTTTTTGCCGTCAGGCGTGACAAACAGCGATAATATTTTTCCTGCATTATCCCATGTACTGCGCACCGTTCCTTCCGGAAAATCCCATACCACTAAGCGCCCGTCATCTTTTCCCGCAAGAAGCCTGGTTCCATCAGGAGTGATTGCAAATGCAGTAATAATATCATCTGTCTGTCCGGTCAGCGTTTTGAAAAGTGTTCCCCCAGGCAGACTCCATATCTTAATCGTATTGTCAAGGCTTAAGGAAACAAGCCACTTGCTATTGGGACTGACAGCCAGCATCAAAATCAAATCCTCATGACCGGGCAGGGTTTTCAGTAAGATTCCTTCGGGCAGGCTCCATATCTTAACCTTATTGCCATAGCCTTCGGAAAAAAGCTGCTTCCCGTCGGGAGAGACGGCAAGCGAATTTTTCATGCCGTAGTATCCGGTCAGGGTTTTAATATGGGCGCCTTCCGGCAGACTCCATATCTTAATCGTATTGTCAAAACTTCCGGAAAAAAACATTTTTCCGTTCGGATGCATGGCTAATGCGGGGACAGAATCGCTGTGCGCCTTTATACCGCATCTGTCGGACGATTCGACAGGAGCCTGATTCGGTTCAACCGGTTCTGGCTCTGGCTCGACAGGTTCCGGCTCCGGTTCGGCAGGTTCCGGTTCCGGCTCCGGTTCGTAGTCCCGCTTGCTGCATCCGTCGAGTATCAATACCGCAGTGGCGGCAGTCATACCTGCCCCAAGGAATCCGCGGCGGTTCATTTTGGCTTTCAAAGCCTCTGTCAGCGGCACAATCTGCGCCTCTTCCTCCGTCCCGTCCGAATTGACGCGGGACAGTTCAAATTTCGGTTTTGCTTCTTTCATTGCTTTCATTGTTAATTGTTAATTATTAATTGTTCATTATTCATTGTTAGCCGTTCCGGCAATTCGTGCCAGCACAGTCCTCCGGCCTCCCTGATTTGTTCCAGAATCTGGTCTTTAGTCAGTTCGCGGTTGATATGGCACCGTCCCGTTCCGGCAAACTCCTTTTCGCCGCCCATTACAGTCACGGCTTTGTGGTAACAGTCTCCGGCGCATGTCCACTTGGCGAAACATCCGCTGCAATGCCTGCGGAACTGAACCGCCTGCCGGCGCAGTGAGTTCAGCCGTTTCATGTCGAAGCGGTATCCTTCCGTTCCGTCGTCCTGCTCACCGTAGAAAAAGATGTGGGCGTACGGGTTGCTGTGCGAACATGCCTCGAAACACGAGGACACCGTGCCGTCGGGCAGCAGGGCGAACGAATCCTGCGACATTGCGCAGAAATGGCATGTCAGCGTCCCCAGCCGGGCGCCCGAATACGTGATTTCCCTGCCGTGCGCCTTTGCCCGCCGCTGCGCTTCGCGGAAAGCTGCCAGAAACTCTTCTGTTTCCGCCGACGGACGGTCGGCATACCGTCCGATCTGATATGCCGGTTCGACCTGTACGGAACTTGCCCCGAAACTGGAAAAGATGTAGTCCACCGAATCCGCCATATACGGAATCAGGTCGGCGGTGGCAGTCATGCGGATGCCGTAGCTGAATCCGGCTTCGTCGAAACGGTGCAGAGTGTGTATCACGCGGCTGCTCGATCCCCGCCCCGAAGGACGGATGCGGTGTTTGTCCTGAGCCTCAGGCAGACCGTCGAACGAGAGGGTGGCGCCCTGCATGTTGGCTGTTATCCAGTCAATCTGCCGGTCGTTCAACATGCCGTTGGTCGCCGTCGAGGCGTTTACCTTCAGTTCCTGCGCTTCCGCCTGCCGCCGTGCATACTCCATCGAGCGGGTCAGTACCGTCCAGTGAACGGTTGGCTCGCCGCCGCCGTGATAGTTGAGTTCAATCTGCTCCGCTTTCTTCCTGACAGCATTGCGTATTACAAAGTCGATGCCGCGGGTAGCTACGGCGAGCGGCATTCTCTCGCGGACGGTATCGCCCGCCGAAGCATAGCAGTACGTGCAGCGCAGATTGCAGTCCGTAGTAAGGAACAGCGACACGCCAAGCGGCTCCGGCGTTCCCCCGCACATTTCGGAAGGAGGCGTTTCGGCGCCCGCGTCCACAATTTCCAGACGCCGCAGAAACTCGGCAATTGTCCCGTCGGGATCCGATTCCCCGCGGTAAATGCCTTCCTTCAGATCCGCCAGAAAATTGACAGTCGCCGCATTGCCGGCAAATGCGGCTTTCCGCAGTGGCGCGTATACCAGATACCGGTTTTCCTCAAGCGGAATAATAAAAATCTCTGCCGACAGCTCCGGCTTTTTGTTTCCCCGTTTCATAAAATCCAATTTTGAATTTTGAATTGCTTCGCATTGCGTTAACTTTAATCCTGTGAATCATGATCAAATTGTCAATAACATTCTAACTTCATCTTTTTTATCGGATCAAGGACATCATAAAGTACAATTATTTCCGGTTTGGCGTCCGTGTTAAAAGAATACTCCGTAACCATTACCTCGCCTGCTGCATATTTCAGCCTGTCTGCATGATATTCCCTTCCGCCGGAAACAATGACGCAACGTAACTGGTCAATTATCCTATCAATCCCATCAAAGGATGTTGTAACTATATTGACAATCGTATTTCCGGATCCGTCCCTGCCGGTGTAGAAATCTATCAGTGAGACTTTGGTATTGCCCAGTCTTGCAGGCAGGCGTATTGACGATCGGTGGCTGTTTTTATCCGATTTTTCCCCGAACCTGTCAATCAGTTCCCATTGCCTGCCTGTTCTTACCCAGGCGAGACCGGAAGTCAGAAAATCACATGCATAGTCGTAGCGGAAAGGGATGATCTGTCCTTCGAAGGCATCGATATAGCCGTATTTCCCGTTCAGTTTCGCCCGTGCAATGCCGTCTGTGAAAAATCCCGCATTTGTATGTCTGGCATTGCTTTGAAAATGTCCGCGTGTTGACTTGACTGAACTTTTAATAGCAGTTACTACGGTTAACAGCTTGATCCTGGATGTGTCCACTTCCCTCGCTGCCGAACTCCCTGCGAACGGTTCATATTTTACCGGAATTACTTCTTTTCCTGTCCTGTCGATATAGCCGATTTTTCTGTCCAGTTCTACCGCTGCCAGGCCATCTTCGGAAAAATCGTCAATCGTGTTATATACGGTTGGAACTATTTTCCTTCCGGTTTTGTCGACAAGTCCCCATTTCCTGTTCTGCAGCACCTTCGCCACACCTCCGGAAAAATCCCTGATCCTGTCGTACACCGGGGGAACAAGTTCATTACCTGACCTGTCGGCAAATCCCCATTTCCCTTTATACTTTATGGCGCCCATATCGTCGGAGAAATTCCTGATGCCGTCGTATACTAAGGGAACAGCTTCTCTGCCCGCCTTATCGACAAAGCCCCATTTCCCCTTTGACTTTACGGCTGCCATGCCATTGGAAAAATTCTTCAGTCCGTCGTATACCGGAGGGATGACTTCTGTACCCGTACTGTTTACAAAACCCCATTTCCCCCTCAGTCTTACGGCTGCCATGTCTTCGGAAAATTTCTTCGCCGCTTCGTACCTGAATGGTACGACAATTTCACCGGACTGACTGACATAGCCCCATCTTCCGTTTTCCTTTTGCCGCGTCAAGCCCTGACTTTCATCCTCCACGAGTTCCTCGCTTTCATCATCCTGAGCCTGCTCATCGTCTTCCTGCGCTGTCGCCCAATACGGCGTCCACAGCATGATTGCCATTATAGCAATTGATAAAAATCTCTTTTTCATCCTGTTTTTGTTTTAATCTGTATCATCTGTGCCTTGCATCGCGAAATTTATTTCGTTATCTGTATAGAGCAGCCATCGTTTCTGATACTGCCTCCCTTGTTCATTCCAAGCTGAATATATTCGCATTTTTCGCCGGGAGGTATCCGGAACATTCTGTAATTGCCCTCGGTTTTCATTTCCGTCGCCTCTTTCTTCGAAAGAAGTACGGTAAATGAATATGTAGAACCGTCCTCATTCAGCGGAACCCGAAACTCGACAATATTGCCGCTGCCGGTATTCGCTATTGTTTCAATCAGTGCGGACTTCAGTTCATCATAATAAAAGAAGTATATATCCGTATTCGGCACAATTTTGTCGTTATCCGAATATTTGACCTTTACCGGAAATGTTTTTCCTGTCGTTTTGCTACTCGACTTGGTTGATGGCGCATGTTTACTCGAGGCTGTGACAGTCGTTTGCGTACCGGCAGACGTTTGCGTTCCCGAACCCGATGTTTCCGCCGGCTTCGGAGCGTCAAAGCTTTTCAGCCAGTTTTTCAGCTCGCCTGCCGGAAGCTTGGAGGCGATTGATTCCCTGTCTCTCCAGATATTTTTCGCAGTGATATCGATTCCCGCGTCGGCGCATATCTTCATTGCGCGGGCGGTGGTTTCCGGACCGATAGCCCTTGTGTTTCCCGGGCTGCTGACGAGGATGCCGAGGTCGTCATAATCAGCATTGTCGGTGATAATCCACACTGCAGCCTGCTTCACGTTTGTCCCTGCGCCGGACTTGTTCAGCACGGGCATCAGTTGTGCAAGCTCCTCCTGGTTCGGCGAACGCTGGACGCCGAACTTGTCGCTGCTGCCGGGGATATCCTTCGGTCTGTTTGCGCAGGCTGCCGGCATCTGGATATTTTGCCAGTTGCCCGTAGTGAGGCGCAGCTTCTTTTCGCCGGTGGCGACCATGTTCTGCGCCGATGGATTTTCCGATACAAAGAAACTTCCGACCGGAACACGCACATTCACCGGATAGGGTACAAGCCTGCGTATCCGCAGATTGACGTAGGTAATGTCGCCCCCGCTGATTTCGGCTTCGACGATGTTGTTTTCTATCAGTTCGACAATGTCGTATTCGCCGCTCTGAGCGCTGTAGGGTTCGGCGGACGGGGGCTGGGGCGTGCCTATCTGTTTCGGCTTTATCCATATTCCGGAAGCGACATCATAGTTCATCGGAGCGCTTTTTTCGTCCGTGAGAAAGACAATGGACTTGGGTACAAAGCCCTCCGGAACATTTTCAAAGTCGCATCTGGCTTCGGTATCCTTCTGCAGCCTCATGCCTGCCGCATTGCCCAGCAGCAGCGACGAACCCTGCCTGGCAGTGGCTCCTCCTGCAAAAACTATGTTCCCCTTGGTATTGCTGATGCTTGATGCTTTGAAAGTACGCTCGCCGGAGTTCAGCGATACTGCTGAAAACGGCGTCTCGACCATTGCTCTGAAACTTACGCTTTTGCCGTCGAATCCGAGCATCTCGAAAACACCGTTGTTCGCCTGTTTTATCTGAACGGGCGATTCGGCGCCTGCAGCGTTTACCGGAGGCTTGGGGTCGGGGTTTACGGGGTCGAGCGTCGGCGGAGCAGTATATTTCAACTGTATTTTTCCCGTCGAGCTGGCTTTCTCAAAAAGTGTTTTACTTCCGTCCTCATATTTAATCATGAAAACTTCCGTGGAAGATATTGAATAATCCGGACCGCCAGGATTTTCGAACTTTTTGTATTTCACCTGCGCCGAACTCACTTCAACAATTTTAGCGGAGATTTCTCCCCCCGTATTTTTCATGATGATGTCCTGCGCATATATTCCCTGTGCCAGAAAAGCAAGACAGGCAAATATCAAAGATAATTTCCTTTTCATATATTTTAGTTTTTATACAATATATTTATAAAAAAAGGGATACGGCGACCGGTAAGGGCATGGCCGCATCCCGTTTCATGCTAAAATCTAAAATTCACGCCTATCGATACTCCGACAGACGAGAGTGATTTCAATGTAAGAACTGTCGATTCGTCAAAGTCTCCATGGAAATACATGTCCAAATTACTTGTAAGAGAGATGAAATCCGAAACATTAAACCTGACAGAACCGCCAACTCCAAGCGCGAAAGTTATATTTTCGGTTTTGAGCGATATATTTTCGCCACTTAATTTTCCAGAAACAAATCCTACAGTAGGACGGATATCGTATTCCACTTTTTGTGAAGAGTTCTGGAAAGCAATCAGGGGCCCGGCAAACCCTCCTCTAAGCCCTACTTTGGCATCGGTATAAGAAGTCATTTTGTAGGAGGTGAGTAGGAATGACGCAGTGATACCGATGTGCTTTTTGAACAAATATCCTGCATTAACATTGAATTGCAATCCGTTACTCTTTATGTCGGTATATTCCGGCAACAGTACGGCTGTTCCCAATCCCAATCCGACATAGCCCTTGTGGTAAGGAGTAATAGGAGGAGTAGGAGGAGGAGGGGTATCAGGTCTAGTAGAGTCAAATACGATTACCGTCCCGTCCGCTTTTTTTATCCTGAAGAGCTCGGACGTACTTATACTCCTGAGCGGTCCGGAATCGTCGCCGGACAGTCTGTACGTGACCTCTCCGTCTGCTACACTGATAACTTTCACATTGACTTCGTTACCGTTTCGCTTTGTCATTAAATCCTGCGCATTAGCGCCAAAAACTGTTAGTGCCGTTAAGGCAACAATTAAAAAAACTTTTCTCATAACTTTTATATACTTATTTAAATTAATAATAAAGAAAATTCATATTCATATAATTATATTAGTTCCGTCCGTCCTGTTTATCCCGTCAATCCCGTTAATCACCCAGATAAGATTTTCATCCAGTGCGACGCTCAGCATTTCCAGCAGTTTTTTCTCGTATAGGGCGGAGTTAAGGACTTTTCCGTCGGCTTTGCTTTCACCGACAAGAATGCAGCCGGAACCGCCGTTTTTCGAAGTCCTCCGGCGAATCAGTATTTCCGTGAATCCGGGGACGTCCGGCAACCCCGGCAGTATCCGTTTCTCTGCCTGCGACATGTTCACAGTCAGCTTATAGACGCCTGCTGGTATAGCCGTTCCGTGGGCGGCTTTTATCCTTCCAATTTCCTTCGGCGACATTGTCTGCGTCAATCCTCTGTCTGTATCCTCCAGAGTATCGCAAAAATATTCGCCGTCAACATACAGGGAACCGACAGTGTAGTCTTCTCCCAAAAATCTTCGATGTAACATCAGTTTCATAATTTTTCTTTCCGTCCGAACTGTGATTTTTTTGATTGAGATGATTTTTTGATTTTATCATGTCAGTCACAATTCACAATTCACAATTCAAAACTCAATTCGGCACAGTGATTATCTCAAGTTCCACACCGCATGACTGGGCTTTGTTAAAAGCTTCGATAAAACGTTTGTCCATATAGTCGCTTTGGCGATAATTGGATTTCAGTTCTTCCAGGCATGCATTTTCCGATTTTGCCTTGAAACAGTTACAGAATTCAATGGCGGCTTCCTGCGCCTGTTCTTCGATGTCTTCGTCCGAAGAGCATCCGTTCATAATAAATACAGATCCTGCCATACAGATCAGGAGTAGAAAAAATCTTTTCATGAGCAATTTTTTTAAAAATTTAAATTTATATCGTTTATTCTTATTTTCTGTCAGTGAAATTTTTCGGGAATCCCGTCCCGCCATTTTTTTGCATAGCCCGGCTAAGCCGTGAGCCGGGTCAGGCGTTTCCGCAGCATATCGACAATTTAATGCATTGCAGGAATGAGTGGAGTAAGCGCTTTTCGGATTCATGATTTTTGTGTATTAGCATGTTAATAACTATATAATTTTAAGAGGATTGCTATGTTTTTTTGCGTGTTTCGAAAGTCTGTCGGGATTCCGTGGCGGATATTCGCACAAGTATATAAGCCCTGTGGAAATCCGGGGCTGACATTCGCGAGTCTGTAGAAATTTTGCCGGAAGTATGTATGCGTAATAAGCTGTGTAACTGGATAAAACCGGCAGCAAATTGTGCTCTTCCGCAAAAAATGTTACTGTCATATACGGTTTTTTGGAAAAGAATGTTATCTTGACGCGCGTATGACGTAACTCGCTGATTATTTCTCTCATGTTCGAACACCGTTCTACGACATGCAAAATCCGCCTGCTTTGGAAATTTCGTCCCAAACTCCTGAAGATGCTATCCGATACAATATTCAACATAAAAACTTTTAACTAATAACTAACTAATAACTAAAAATCGAAATAAATAACGCGGCAAAGTTAAAAAAAAATTACATCCTACATACAAAATAATTACATTTTTTTTTTACATTTTTTTTATATGATTGTGATTCTTATGATTAAGCATTAAAAAAAAATCGTGGAAACCGAAAAAAATCAGGTAAATCCAGTTTATTTTTCCTCATGCCACTGTCATTTCCATGTACCGTATTCCGCCAATTGTACATCCAGTCCGCAGTAGCCGGCAGGCCAATGTCGTCAAGTTAAGGGCTGAAAGCCCGATAATCAACAGCCCAGGGCAAGGCAAACCTTGCCTTGGGCTATTGATACCGCTCTTTCAGAGCTTCTTATGGCTTAACTTGATGACATTGGCCGGCTACTCTTCGAGTTTAAGCTGTCTGTTCAGCCAGTGACGCCCATCCTTTTTGTCATTCGTATAGATTTCGTTCAAAGTTTTCATGAGGCGTGATAGCCCGAAGGGTGGGGTGTTAAAAATCCTTTATTGCTTCAAAAGATACTCGTTCAATTTTTTTGAAGCATGATAGCCCGAAGGACTTTATTTTCATAACCGCAGGTCGCGACCTGCGGAAAACGGCCACCTTTTAGAGTTAAGAACTAAAAGTTAAGAGTTAAAAGTTAGCTAACGCGCGCGCCAGCACTCGCGCCAGCACTCTTAGTTTTTAGTTCTTAACTTTTAACTCTAAAAGTCCTCTCATCGTCATTGCGAGCGAAGCGAAGCAATCCAGAATACTGTTAATCACTGGATTGCTTTAGGCTACGCTCTTACAATGACGCTTCTCGTAAGCAGCACATTAAGAGGCTTTCAGGATTGCTTTACTGTGTTCACAAATTTAATTGCCACGTCCAATTGCCCGTCAGGGCATCCATATCAATAGAAACAGGATAATACACACACCACAACCCCGTTAGGGGTTGAATGCCGGGACATTTTGTAATTCGGATGAGAGTGCGGTAAACAATTT
>JAIRZR010000118.1 GCA_031267155.1 Prevotellaceae bacterium
ATTGCCGTACAAGCCGGCAGGGAATTTATGCCGCCGGAGACGTTACAAACATTCCATATAAGCAGATTATAATTTCCATGGGCGAAGGCGCCAAGGCGGCATTAAGCGCTTTTGAAGACCGTCTCCGGGATGTTTCCAACTGATGCGGTATTGTTTTGCAAAGGCATAAAATTTTGGATGAACATTCTGTCGAAAAGAAACAGTAGAAAAATTATGGTTTCAGATTTCCTGATCTCAGAGCTTGCCGGGGCGTCGAGCAGATTTCCAGTATCCCGTTTATGAAAGTCAGAGGATGCGCAGGATTTCCGGGGACATATAAATCTATTGTGTGATTTTCGATGAACGACCTTTTTATGGCAGTATTTTCGGAAAACAGTCCGCCGCTTATGGCGTCCGTGCCTGCCAGGATTATTATTTTCGGAGAAGGCACAGCCTCGTAGCATAAATTCAGCGCCGCTTCCATATTTTGCGTTACCGGTCCGCTTATCACAATCCCGTCGCAATGTCGTGGAGAAGCAAGAAATTCGATTCCGAATCTTCCCATGTCGAAATTTACATTTCCGGCGGCATTGAGTTCCAGTTCCTGCGAATTGTCTCCTCCGGCAGATACCTGTCGCAGTTTTAATGCGCGACCGAATATTTTCCTGATTTCCTTCCTGACAAGATCGTGACGGAACAGGACGGGATTTTTATCTCCCGCCTTGACGATCAAACTGCTCCTTGCATTAGTCGCGATTTTGTAATCGTTTGTAAATTTTATCAGCTCAGGTTTTTGAAACTGACATTCCTTACAGAAAAGGCATTTTCCCATGTCCAGAGCAATCTCCGGACAGTGGCTGATTGCTCCTGCGGGGCAAATGATCTCCAGTTCCAGCGCATCTTTTTCCGTTATATTTCCGGATATTTCCGGACGGCCGCGAAAAGTCCCGGGCAATTCCACATCCGCAAGATTACGAATGTATTGCGAGGCGTGCGATTTCAATATTTTCAGTTCTCTTGGAAGCATTATCAAGCGTTTTTTTTGAAGCAGTTTAAAAATAATTTGTTTCGATGTTTTGCATGTAAAGTAAAAAGCATTACCTTTGCGCCCGAATTCGGTACCATGGCCGAGTGGTTAGGCAGCGGTCTGCAAAACCGCGTACAGCAGTTCGAATCTGCTTGGTACCTCTCAACCGGATTATTCAAGATATATTTTGTTAAAGAAATCCACATAATCCAGAAAAGATTTTCCACTGCGCATTAATTCAAGATTCGATTCGAGTATGATAAATGCGATATAGTCATTGACGGTCAGAGTGCTGAATGCCTTTTTATCCCCGGATATTGTATTGTAAAAGTCAATTGCGGCTTCCCGGTTTTTCATTTTGGAAACGATTATCATTTTGTTGTCGGCAAAATCTGCAATTCGAACTTCGTAATTTTCTTCTATAAAATTCGCAGTATTGAACGACAGAATATTGAATCGCAACCTGTTCATATTTGTGCTGGCGTCCGTTAACACGACAAAAACGTGAGGACCGTCTTCTACGGAATATTTTGACGTAAGCGTATTGGCTACCTGTGATTTGAACTGAATGAAATGCCTCATTTCAGTTTTTTGCGCAGTTTTCTGTTCCGGTTGAGGATTCTGGCTTGATTCCTGCGTTTCCGCTGTTTTTGTTTCCGCCTGTGTTTCCGGCGTTTTCGTTTCAGGCGTATCGACTGTCTTTGCTTTTGTTTCCGTAACCCACTTAAATTCGGATTTTTCAAGCTCGCTCAAAACGTTCTGGGCATAAAGAGCCGCTGTGTTTCCGGGATATGTTTTTACGAGGTCTTCAAGCGCCGTCCTGTATTTGACAATATCGTCCCCATAGTTGTCGGACAGTATTTTAAGCAAAGTAAATTGTGGGACAAGCCTGCCTTTGGGATATTTTGTCAATCCGTTTGCCGAGGCTCTGCAGGCATCTCCAAGCCTGTTGGATGTATAATAATCAAGAGCCGCGTAGTAATCAGCCTCTTCCGATGATTCCTGCGCCCTGACTCTGTTGAGATATCCGGGATCGGTAGCGGCGAGGACTTTCGGGTTATCGGGATAGTTTTGCAGCATCAGGTTTCTGTAATAATTTGCTTTGTTGCTGTCCCCCATACCTGTATAAATCTCATACAGGGCGACATACGATTCCGCAAGGAAACTGTTGGCGGGGAAACGCCGGATCAGGTCTTCAAACTCTTCGGCAGCTTTGGCAGGCTCGTTTAAATCGTCCCGATATGCTTCCCCGATGTTGAACATTGCGAAGATAATTTTCTCATCCGAAGCCTTTTTCGCTTCGTCCGACTGGGGAATATTTGCCAGAAATGCGTCTTTATCAGTCATGTCAGGCTGGACAGCATCGACCGTTTCGCTTTCTTCCGGTTCAAAATCATACTCCACCTGCGCCTGTATTCCCCGATTTTTTCTTCTCCAGTTATCTTCCAGTTTTCTTTTTCCCCATCTCATTTCGAAATCTGTTTTTCCCAGCTCAAGCGAAGTCGGGTTGTAGAAATACCATTGACCTTTAGATGACTGCGCGTCAATATCCGCCTTTAGCCTTTCGCGGCGTTCCTGCTCTTCTGCAAGTCTTTTCTTTTCATTTTCCGCCTGCTGCATTTTTTCATCAATCAGCTTCTCCAAATCTTCTTCGGATAAACTTGCTATTTTCTGCAAACCGTCTTCACGCTCTATGATTTTCATGTTCAGGGCTAATTTCCTGTACTTGTTGGCTTTTGACGATACTTCTTCATACAGCGAATGCCCGGTTCCAAGCATGATCGCAGAACTGTCGTAGCATGTATATGCATTTATAAAGTCATCATGTTTGATACTGTATTCAGCCAAAGCGAGATATGACAGTCCCTTCTGTCGCGTATTGATGCCTGTTGCGGAGACGGATTTGCGGTAATATTCCATGGCTTTGGGGATATTGCCTTCCGTTTCTTCCAGTTTTGCAAAAGCATAGTATATCTGGTCGTGATAGTTTGCATTCTGCTCGTTTTTCAATGCCTTTTCCAGTATCTTACGGATATTTTTTCGCTGAGTTTCACTGTTGTATGTGTAAGCCATAGCCATTTCGGCGCTGAATGCGGTTAAATATGGCGGATTTTTTTTCAGGACTTTGGAAAAATGCTCTGTAGCTTTGGAATTGTTGCCGGTTTTCTGATATAACTGTCCCAGTATGAAGTTTAAACGGATTTTTTTATTCCTGCCTCCCGCACGTTTCAGGGCTTTTTCCAGATGGGGAATAGCGTCCTGATATTTGTTTTGCCGTATGTACAGATCGGCAAAAGCTTCATCCAGCAGGGGTTTTGTCTTTCGCGGAATATCTTTTTTCTTCGCAAGCGAGACCAGCAGATCTTCGGCTTTAACATACTGCCTGTCCTGCGACAGGACAATTGCCCGATATGCCTGCGCATCGTAAGCACTTGTTTCTTTGGGATATTCGTTTACTATGTAATCGAATTTTTCTTCAGCCATACCGTATTCGTGCATGTAAACATGGGCTTTCCCCGTAAGAAGGTGAGCGTCATCCACAAAACGGTTGAATTCCTTTTTGTTGTAAAATTCCCGCTGTTCCCGGCTCATGTTCTTTTTTCTTTTGGGCTTGGCTGTGATAGAATGTTTTGCAACTGTTTTATTTCCCTTGTCTACAGTGCGCTGCATTTCTCCCACCACCAGTCCCGCTACCTGTTCGTACTCGAAGGCAAATACGGGCAGTATTTCATCAAAGTTTTGAGGCTCCAATGCTTCGGCTTTTTTGGAAGCCTGCTTCATGCTTTCCCTGCCGTTGAAATATACGTTATAATACGCAGTCAAATCGTGATATTTGCGATTGATATATGTGTTACGGCTTGTGGAACAGCCGGCGACAACAATTAAGAACAAAAAAAGGCATATTCTTTTAACCTTCATCTATTTAATTTTTTAATTAAACGCCCGCAAAATTAAAAAAAAAATCCGATACTGAAACTTAATATATTTACATTACTGATTTACAAACTGCTCAGGGATGCGAAATATTATGTCTCTTAATGCCGTAACTGCTCAATTTCTTTATTGAAGGTGATAATTACATGTTTCGCATCAAAAATCGGAGGATTGCCGTGAACAGCTAAAACACAGTGACGAAGATATAATGTCATGGATATTATCCGATCACCTCGCTGGTGTCCCCGCTCCATGGTCGCTCCTATGTCGCGGCGGTGATTACCGTAGCCAACAATACCGGTATAATCATTGCGTCGATGTGTTGCAGGCGACCCTTGCTGTGGGCTGTCAAAAATGGCATGAATTATCGCAAAATATTCCCTCCAATATAATGTCACCCTTTCAGGCCTTTCAGGGTTGGGTGTACGACAAAATTCCGCATTTCAATTCCAATTCCCCGTAGGGGATGAATATCAATAGAAACAGGCAATGGACGCAGCACAACTCCGTTAGGAGTTGCGCGAGATGACCGGTTCGTAACCCGGGCGGTATCGTCATCGGAAGAAACAATTCCGGTATTTATTATCACGTGCAAGCTTTAAAAGGCTTGTGACGGGAGGTAGATGGTTTTTCTATTGATATTCATCCCCAGACGGGAATTGAA
>JAIRZR010000185.1 GCA_031267155.1 Prevotellaceae bacterium
TTGTTCCCGTGTACGCCAACGTCTTCCTTGCAGATGACTGTGGACTGCTGATCGAGAGTTTTCGGAGCAATCCATGCGGAAAAGCTCAGTTCGCTCAATCCGGCAGGTAAAATGTCGGGAGAAATTTCAATACTCATGTCTTTGGCGTTTCCGGATGAGAGTTCAACCGCTTTGCCCGCAATTCCCGGGACAATGCCGATTTTCCGTCCTACACTCGCATGGAAGTTATCGGAAACGCTGTTGCGTCCCGGATTGGGAGCGTCAAAAGACCAGCAGGCGATAAGTTTTTCCGTATTTGCCGCTGTTTTGTCATTGTCGGGACCCGGTTCGTCCGTATTAGAAGGATCGTATCCCATTCCGCTAAGGAAAAAACATCCGGCCAGAGGTACAAGCCAAACCATTTTCCTGATGATGTAATGCAATTTCTTTTTCATTATATATAAACTATGTCTATTAATATTTTTTTAATAATTTCGCCGCAAAAATACATAATAATTTTTAATTTGTATACAAACGGATAAAAAATGAGTATATTTTTTTATAAAAAGACGATATTTATTTTGTGAACCGTGACATCAGTGAACGGATTAGAGTGTCCGGCATGTACATGCTAAAGGCTTGAATTAGCCTAAGTATCAATGAAATGAAACGAAACAAAGCGATTGACTTGTGACGGAATATAAAGAGTCTTTAGACGGGAATATAAAAGATCTTTAGACGGGAATCTAAAGGGTATTTAGACGGGAATCTAAAAGGTATTTAGACAGGAATCTAAAAAATCTTTAGACAATTTATGATTTGTAATTGATGTTGTCTTCGATTAACAGGATTAAAGGAACATTCGATTGTCCTTTAATTCTTTAATCAGAAAAAGCCCGTATATTTGTCTCCGTCAATTATTATTAAATGATTATATAATGCAAAGAGAAACAATTACTTCACTTCAAAATTCCAAGATCAGGAATATTGTTAATCTTCGTGAGAAGTCAAGGGAACGCAACAGGCAGATGTTATTTACGGTTGAAGGCAGACGGGAAATCAATATGGCTATTTCGGGAGGATACGGGATTGAATCGCTGTTTGTCTGTCCGGAATTTGGCGAAAAGGACGATTTTCCGGCAAAATACATTTACGAAGTAAACCGGAAGGTTTTCGGGAAAATAGCATGTCGGGAAGATTCCGACGGTTTTCTGGCTTTGATAAAAATGAAACACAATTCGCTGCACAGTATTGACACTTCCTGCAATCCGTTTATAATTATACTGGAAGCGATAGAGAAACCCGGTAATTTGGGTGCAATACTTCGAACTGCCGATGCTGCAAATGTGGACGCTGTCATAGTGTGCGATCCCAGGAGTGATCTCTATAATCCGAATGTTATCCGTTCAAGTCTTGGTTGTGTTTTTACAGTCAATACTCTTGCCTGTACCTCGGAACAGGCTTTCGAGTGGCTGAAAAGGAACAGGATAACTGTTTATGCTGCGGAACTCGAATCATCACAATGGTACTGCGACGAAAATTATACCGGGGCTTCAGCCATAGTTATGGGTACGGAATCTACGGGACTTAGCAGTTTTTGGCTGGACAGGGCAGACAGGAGAATCAAAATCCCGATGAAAGGCAAAGCGGATTCCCTGAATGTCTCCGTTTCCACTGCAGTAATAACATTCGAAGCAGTGCGGCAGAGAAATTTACGGAGCAGCAAACGATGAAAAAAGCGTAAACACTCCTGTTATACGACGGTTGGCTGTCCCGATTCTTTTGTGCAGTTCTTCCATCTTCAAAATAATGCAAAAAACTGTAATGCAAGATGATTTATGTCTGGACTGCCTGCAACTGTTCGCCGGGAATAATTCAGTTTGAAATGAAAATTCCTGAGAGGAAAATAGTTGATTCCAACGATATAGTTGGTCTGGCGGGTTTCCTTTACCGAAACATCTCTCTGGAAATAATCATATTTCAGCAAAGTCTGGACTTTTGGATGAACGAAATATCCTGCGACAAGATAATATCCGTCGCTGTCCATGTTTCCCGTCATGCCGCAGATATATTCGCCTCTTATCAGCAGTTTGTTATTGTCGTATCTTGCGCCGGTTCCCGTCCGTATGCGTCTGAAAGTTTCGCCCTGCGGTCCCGCCGAACCGTAATAGTGCGATACCGACAGGCTTATCTCCTTTAAGGGATGGGCAGTCAGCGTGCCCGAAAAATCTTTCCGCCTGTTATTGTCCGACACGTTTATTCCGTTTCCGTTGAAAATTCCCAGCGAATATTCGAACAGGCTGTAATCACTTACTGTCAGGAATTTTCCGTGGAAATTAACCCCGATATCCCTGCCGCTTGCCGAAATTCCCGACACATCGCTGTATCCGCACAGTCCGGTTATAACCATCGAATTATCGACCATCTCGTAGGCATACGCGCTATACGGGTTCTCGAGCGAAAACGGGATTTTGAACTCTCCCGCCCGTATGCTGAAGGCGTCCGCCGCATGCCAGTTTACATAAACGTCCAGCAGCTTCGGATTGCCGGCAAACTCCGCATGAATGCGATAATCGACTGCCGGCGAAACTGTTCCCCTGAAATCGAGGCGTGCGCGCCGTATGTCGAATCCGTCGGGGCCTTCATCCGCATCGCTGTACTGATAGCGCATGTTGACGATTCCGGAGATTCTGTCAGCCAGGCGTGCAGGAATGGCTTCAATCTTTCCGGCATGTTTTTCAGCCCCGTCCTGAGCTTTCAGTTCCGTCAGGAACAGCGGAAATATCATCATTATCATCATCGGGCAAATCCGCCCGGCCATTAAATACATACTCTTCATATTCAAATAATTTTACCTTCTGTTTTTCCTGTTTCAGGACAGCGTTTAAACTCGCTTTTCTGTTTTTCTCCGTCGAAAAGCAGACGGTAGGTTGCATGGGTTTTGTATATTTTTCCTCCGATCTGCTCCTGAAAATGCACCATCGGGGGATTGAAATCGCCAATCCATGTCAAGTCAATATCCCTGTACGGGAATCTTTTGCCAAGCGCGGTTTTTGCAAATTCCATCACCAGTGCGCTTTCCAGACCCAATCCCCTGTATTCCGGAATAATGGCAAACATCAGTCCCATTATCCGTGTACAGATTTTCCCCCTTTTCAGGAGGTACGTGAATTTAAGTTTATGGAAAAGGGAGAATTTTCCGTTGAGATGCTTTATTATCCGGTTGATTTCCGGTATCTGTACAAGAAATCCTACGGGTTCTTCGTTGCGGTACATGAAGATAATCAGCCGCCCGTCGATGAGTGGCTTCAATTCCCTGACTAATGAGGCGGCGTCCTCTTCGCACATTTCCCTTATTCCGCTGTGATTGACCCGCGATTTATTGTAGATTCCGCGGAATATTTCGGCTTCGCGCTTCAGTTTCCGCCTGTTGATGTGTTTGAAATGGTATTCCGGATTGCGGGCAACCCGCCCGGCTTTATCCTTAATAAGCGGCGAAAGACTTTCGTCGCTCACAGTTCTCAGATACGAGTACTGGTAATAATAGTTTTTAAAGCCGTATGCTTCAAAAAGATTCCTGTAATACGGCAAATGGTAGTTCATTCCATAGGACGGTTCGGTGAAGCCCTCGACGAGCAGTCCCCACCACTTTTCCCGCGAACCGAAATTGACCGGGCCGTCCATAGCTGCCATTCCATTCATTTTCAGCCAGAGTTTACACTGTTCGAACAGGGCGAAAGCCGCATTTTCATCGTTGATACACTCAAAGAAACCCATGCCTCCGGTAGGCTGATCGTCAAGTCCGGCGGCATCGCAGTCGATAAAGGCGGCAACTCTTCCGACAGTTTCGCCATTGTCGTCCTGTGCAATCCACCGGCACAGTTTGCCGTGCTGAAACATCCTGTTCCTTTTCGGGTCAAATATCCTTTTTATCTCAACATCAAGAGGACGAATCCAGTTGGGATCGTCCCTGTAGAGCCTTGCCTGAATCTCGTAAAATCCGGCTTCCGATTTTTTGTCTGCTACTTCAATTATACTGTAATTCATCGAAAAAAAACAATTTGCGATATATAAACACTCTCTTAATTTTCCTGCAAAATTAAATCTTTTTCCCGAACTGTAAATTCTATCTAATCATTTATAAATTTAAACCTGTGCCAAAATGAAAATTATACTGTGCGCGAGCTAAAATTGTGAGATAAAATTCAGTTCCCGTTATTCCGGAAATCATGTATCTTTGCAGAGAAAAAAACGCCGTCAAAGATTTTTTATAGCGCCTCAACCAACATAACATGTTTATAGAGAAAAAGCAGGCGTGCTGGGGGAAGCAACTGATGTAGATAAACAATTTGTAGACTAATTATATATTTTTCAGTTTTTTGACACCTGCTTTAAATCATTTAAACCGGCAATTTTCAATTCATTAAATCATTATATTTTTTCACTATAAAGTCCACCCATGCCGGATGTTCGTTAAGGCTTTTTACCACTTGCAGTTCTTCTCCTCCGTTTTGCAGGAAAAAGTTCTTCAGTTCGACGCCGAGTTCGACTTCCGTTTCCAGACAGTCGGACACGAATGAGGGGGCAACAATGAGTATCCGTTTCTTACCGTTTCTCAACATTTCGAGGACAGTTGACTTTGTTTCCGGGCCGAGCCATTTTTTCGTCATCTGCGACTGGAAGCATGTTGCGGCTGTCGTTATTCCAAGTTCACTGCATATCAGTTCCGTTGTTTCGGCACATTCTCCGGGATATTTGGCGTCCCATTTTTTCACATGCGACAGGGGCAGGCTGTGATATGAAAACACGATTGCGTCAAAATTCTCATAATCATATTCCCTTATCCTCTCGACAAAAGCCCCGATATAGCCCTTTTCCCTGAAAAACGAACTGATGCTGACAATTTCGGGAACAAACGGAAACCTGCCCAGACCCTTCATTGCCTTCTCCAGAGAAAGACCGCTCGCCGAAGACGCATAATGTGGATGCATGGGAATAATCATCACCCTCGAAATTCCCCGGTCTGCAATAGCCTGCAGGCAACCGGCTATTGACGGTTTGCCAAAGCACATGCCTGTAAATACATCCGCGCCCAAACGCTCTTCGAGTCTGTTTTTCAGCAAGCTGCAGTGCAGAAGAAGCGGAAAAATGCCGTGATTCATATCGTAAAGCAGCCTGTAGCGTTTTGAAGACCGGAAAGAGCGCGAAGACAGAACAGTCCTGCATACCACCAGAAACCTCGCCCAGGCCGGCAGGGATATAATCCTCCTGTCATTCAAAAACCTGTACAGGTATTTTACAATGTCCCGCACACGGTAACTGTCCGGACTGCCTGTGGATATCAGGAGTATGGCTTTTTTCATTGAGCTGTAAGTATATCGTATAGACGTTTCATTCCGATTGAGGCTTTTTCCCTGATGAATATGATTTTCCTGTTGCCGGTGTAATTCACATCATTGGGGTCGATAATGTAAACCGGGATATTCCGGGGAGCATATTCGACAAGACCGGCAGCCGGATAAACATTCATCGACGTCCCTGCTATCACCAGAATATCAGCCCTCATCACCTTTTCTACAGCCGGTTCCATCATGTCGACCGCTTCTCCAAACCAGACGATATGGGGTCTCAACATGCTGCCGTCGCTTGCTTTTTCTCCCTTTTCGATTGCCCTGTATCCGATTTCGGATATCAGCGACAGGTTTTCGGAACTTCGCGCCTTAGTCAGTTCCCCGTGCAGGTGGGTTACTTTGGTACTTCCCCCGCGTTCATGCAAATTGTCAACGTTTTGGGTTATAATTTCGACATTGAACTTTTCCTCAAGCCTGGCAAGAATCCTGTGAGCCTCATTCGGCTCCGCACTTTCGAGTTCCTTCCTCCTTTTATTATAAAACTCCTGTACCAGAGCGGGATTCCGGCGCCATCCATCGATGCTTGCAACCGTCATGACGTCATATTCTTCCCATAAACCGCCCGAATCGCGGAAAGTCTTTATCCCGCTTTCGGCGCTTACTCCCGCGCCCGTAAGGACAACTATGTTTTTTGTATCCATCGTAAATATTTTGCCGCAAAAGTAGTAAAAATTGGCGAAATACTATTTTGAGGCGCTATTGCGGAAGAAATTATTTTGAGGCGCGATGGACATATTTTAGGGTGTACGACAAAATGGGAGTAAAAAACTAAATTTGAATAGCGTTATTTAACGTTAAAAACAAAGGCGTCTATCTCTCGTTACAAGCCTCTTAAGGCTTGCAAATACAAGCTCGGCGCAGTCTCCAGACTACGCCGAGCTTGTGTTTGCTGTTGATGCTTCTTTCATATAACAACATTGCAAACGACTAATATGAAGCAGATTATTGATGCGACAAAAAATCCCATCAGGGATGAAATATCGGTAGAAAACAGTCGGAAATCGGTAAGAATCCCGTCAGGGATGACACTTTACTAACTATGCTTCAGCTTACGGAGAGGAGTAGAGCATTCGAGTATCAATCACATACCCCGCCAAGTCCCGCAGGGACGACACTTTATTAACCGTATGCTTCAGCTTACGGGAAAAAAAGCCTTCTGTCGTCCCAGCAACCGTAGCCTCCGTAGCCTCCGTAGCCGTAGCCTCCGTAGCCGTAGCCTCCGTAGCCTCCGTAGCCTCCGTAGCCGTAGCCTCCGTAGCCTCCGTAGCCTCCGTAGCCGTAGCCTCCGTAGCCGTACCCTCCCTCCATCCCTCCATCCCTCCATCCCTCCATCCCTCCATCCCTCCACCCGTAAGCTGAAGCATCCCTCCACCCGTAAGCTGAAGCATACGGTTAATAAAGTGTCGTCCCTGCGGGACTTGGCAGGGTATGTGACTGACAGTCCACAGTCTCGTCCACAGGATACCGGTGATGATCGGTAAGTCCCGCCAGGGATGAAATGTAAAAACGAAGATACCGCGTGTCATCCCTGACGGGATTTTGCTGGACAATGAATTGATTTCTACCAATATTTAATCCCTTACGGGATTTTTGATTCCGGCAATGTTA
>JAIRZR010000195.1 GCA_031267155.1 Prevotellaceae bacterium
CGAATCCATGACGACGTTGTAGTTCGAATGAGCAAGCGACGGAAAATCGTCTTCGAAAGTATCATTGGTGAAGCTGCGGTTATAATCGTTCACTGGATATTCGTGTGCTGCGGCATAACGGCTCACTTCCTCCATGTAGCGGTCGATGGCGCCGCTCGTACAGGAATAGTGGAACGGCATGTTTTCAATCAGGAAACACGCCGCCCGGTATTTCAGGCTGTCTGCCGCGTCTTCGGAATAATGCGCCAGTACCGTTTCCAGTTCGGCGCGGTTTGCGCCCGCAAACGCCAGCGCCTGTTCCAGACGCGACGGCCGGCGGTCGCAGGCGGCGGCCAGTATCAGCACGAGGCCAATGCAGAATGTATACTTCATATTGTTTATTGTTTGTTATCAGACAGTTTTCGAATACTCCCGATGTGTTCCGGATATGCTTCCCGGGTATATTCGATATCCTTTTGATGTATGCCGGACATACATCGGGCGTATTCCGGAAATACTGCAAAAGGATTCACCGGCGCACCGGAGGTGTTCCGGAAACAGGTGAAAGGTATTCCCTTCATACATGCCGGGTATTTTACAGATACTTTGCCTGTATTTCCGTTATTCATGCGTACCTTATTGTTTTGTGACGATATTTATTCTTTCCACAACCGAAACCCGCTTGGAGTTCAAATCCGTCTCGCACAGGTTTAATTGAACCAGTTCATACTCCGGCCACGACAGGGAATAGAAAATACTGTCATTTACAGCCTTGAGTGTCTCGATTGTCCGGTCGACAGGAAATTTTCTTACCGGTTCACCGTTCCAGTCAAAATACCATATTTCATTAACCGCACCTGAGCTGTTGCCGGCCTTCAACTCCGTGGACGGACTGAAAAGAATGTAAATGCCGTCGTCCGTTGAACTGACCGCAATGGCGCCTCTGGACGTGTTGTCCGTTCGACTGGTGGCAATAAAATTGCCTGTTTCAAATGTATAACTGTAGGAATCCAGTTGTATTCGCCTGACGACATTCGGCGATGTGGAATAATCGACAATATCCAGCACATGGGAACTCACACAGGCCACCCGGCGAAGCTTGCGGCTGGCGGCAAAGCGCACCTGGTGATACATGGCTTTCGCTGATGCGGGAAAGTCCTTTTCGCCGGCCAGAAACGAAGGGTAGTCGCCAAATTCCTGTTCCTTTTCGCCCCGGGAATTAAAGATCGCATACCGTCCGCCGTCGAAGTATCCTGCGGCCATGTATTTGCCCTCAATGGCTGTCAGATTCGAAACCTCGCCCGGCAGCGTGCAGAGCTTGTTGAAGGTGATCCTGCGCTCGCCGGAAGTATCCGGAATGTCATACCCCAGGCTGAATGTCCGCCGGTTGAGGAGAAACAGCGTATCGCCCGACATAAAAAGACCCAGAGGTGAAAGTGCGTCGCCCGGCCCTGTCCCCTTGATGATACTTTTTGAAACGACCCGGGCATTTTCAACGTCAAATTCGACAAGCAGCGTATCGCCATGAAAATCGCTGATATACACCCTACCATCATCATACTCCAATGCGACGGGCAAGCCTATAAAGGGAGGATTTTCAACCGGATGAACACTGACTGCCCCGCTGTACCGGAATACGGGCAGAGACTGTTCTTTCGATACGCAACTGCAAAAAACAACAAAAACGACTGCTGTTATCTTTTTTATTCTGTTTCCTTTCGCCATGATTCTTTAATAATGTGGCAAAACTGGATCAATCCGTTCTAATTTTTGTAGAAAATATGAACTTCATTACCCACGGCGACCCTTACACATTCAGTACCCCCGTGAGAACAATTGTGCATTGGAGTTTCATCCTCTGCCAACGCTTCCAGATTAGCCAGCGCTACATCCGACAAAGCCGCTTCACTCCTGCTTTGGCTGAAATTCCAGCCTGCCACGGTAGCAACTGCTACTACAAAAATTGATGCTAAAAATTTCTTTTTCATAATTTCAAAATTTTAATTTATAATCAATATACTATTTTCCACCACCATCCGACTAATACCTGTTGTTCCAAAACTTGTATGGAAATCATCGATCAAATGAGTGCCGGATTGCGGTGAATGAAAATTCATTCCTATCGATGATTTCGTTTCAGATTAAATACTTACCTTTGTACACCTCCTTTCTTTTTTTGGAGGGAAGCTGGGACGGAGGGTTTCATCTCTTTTGCTCAATCGGATGGCTCTCCGCCATTTTCCTTTTTGTCTCATTGCGTTTCCGTGTTTTCCTGTTTACCTTTTTTCCTGCCACCGCCGGGGAACTGCCGTTTCAGGTCGTCGTGAATGGCCGGGGCGCCGGGCGCGTTCGCCTTGGCGGCTTCGCGCACGGCACGGTAGAACGACAGCGAGCTGTTGTAAATGTCGGAGCCGAGCAGCAGGTTGGTATCCTGCGCCAGATGGAGCAGCACGTTCAGGCGCTCGATACGCGGATTGAGCGCACGGTGCGCCGCCAGGTCGGACGCATGTTCCTTCAGGTCGATAAATGACGGGACTAATTGCGGCGCCTGCCGCATGTAGCTGTCCACTTTGTCTACCCACACTTCCATGTCGTAGGCCACGCGGCCGTACTGCTGCCGCTGTGCAGGCGTCAGACTGACAGCCCTGTTCTTCAGGATGTTTTCAATCACCGACAACGCTCCGTCCATTTGGAGCAGTTCTTCGTTGGTGAAACTTACGGAAATCAAATTATTCAATGCCATAATAAAACAAATTAAAAATTAATACCAATACTTCCAGGACTGTAGCTTTATTCATTGTCTTCCCTTATAAAGTTATTGAGATATTGTGTGTAAACTACTCAAAACGACATCATCATCAATTTTCAACAATTCATACCGCATGTCTTCTTTATTAATGTCTTCTCTTATATGATACAATCCATCCTTATTACTCATATATAATGAGTTATTATTGGATTCCATCGGTGATTTTACAGTAAAAATCAGCTCTGATGTCATTTTATCAAAATAATAAAATTTGTTATGCCGTTTACTTTGGTCATAATAATTCCCCTTATTAATAAATTCTCCAATTTCGGTTTTCATGATAATATGTTTTGACGTAACAAAAACACCCATTACTATACTGTTTTTCCCGACATAATCAATCGCCTTGTCCCTCTTCTTATTGATTATGTCCATGGGTTCTTCCGTTACGGGCGTAACAAAAAAATCCCTGTCTTTTAGCGTAATAAAAAGTTCTTCGGTAAAATTTCGAAGGTTTATTTTCTTAAGGAGCAGCTTGTCAGGAATACCGTAATATGCCGTATCGTTTGAAATGGACAAACCTCCTGACATATACATGAGAGAAAGCATAATATGCTCGTTTGTCTTTTCTCCGGCTGCAAAAACTTCCTGTTCTTTTTCCAAATCAAATATCTTGATGAAATTATCTCTATAGCCTCCGGATACATACATAATCACGTAATCTTCCCATAATTCAAAACTTTTAATTGCCTTATCAAAAAAGGCATATTCTTTAATGCCATTTCCTTCCATATCATAAACCGTCAGTTTTAGTTGTTGACTGCACCACACATATATTTTTTTATTGTATCCTCTAACAATTGATGGATTTATGTATTCAAATGGGCCGGAACCTGTTTTCTTGATTTCTCTTATTTGCTCCCCCTTGAGCGTATAAATAAATATGGATGCCGGATTAACCGTTGCAACAACATAATGAGATTCATCAATAAAATCACATGAAGATATTGTTCCTACAAGATCAATGTTTTCATCTAATATACAAATATTTTTTACGGGCAAGCCGGAATATTCATATTTGGAATTCACTTCTATTTCATGATTACCGCCATTCAAATTCTCTTTTTTTTGCACACTGTGGCATCCCGATATTATTGTATTTATTAATACAATTGAAGTCAATAAATCAATTTTCATATCTTTTAAAATAACTTGTTTTTTTAAAGGCAGGAGACAAATACTTTGACTCCTGTCTTCCGAACGGTTACAAATTAACTGCATGCACAATCTTTGCATTTATATGTTCCGCCTGTTGAGCATGTTATCGTTGGGAAACTTATCGGAGTACCCGGGTAAGTTATCGAAACATTCCAAATAGGGCAACAGACATTTGCCAAACCATTCTCTTCATCCGCCAGCGCTTCCACATTGGCCAGCGCCATATCCGACAAGAATTCTTCACTCATGTGCCGGCTTACATTCCAATCTGCCATCAATGCGATGGCTACTACTACTATTACATATAAAATTTTCTTTTTCATAATCAAATAATTTCCAAAATATAGAATTTTTCTCTGCCATGCAGAATTGTATTTATTGTTTTTTTGCTCGGGTAATCATTTTCTTCCGGTCATGATGTCCGGCAAATTTGACGGATTATTATTGAATTCCTAAAACAAACTTCAGTAAATAACCGCCAAGAAGTCAGTCCGTGACTGATAAACTCCATCGAAGGTTGAACCTTCCAACTGTTTTAACTGTCGAAACCGTGCAGGTTTCATTTCAATTCGTTACCTTTGCACACCTCCTTTCTTTTTTGGAGGGAAGCCGGGACGGAGGGTTTCATCTCTTTTGCTCAAACGGATGGCTCTCCGCCTTTTTCCCTTTTGTCTCATTGCGCATCCGTGTTCTCCTGTTCACCTTTTTTCCTGCCGCCGCCGGGGAACTGCCGTTTCAGGTCGGCGTGGATGGCCGGGGCGCCGGGCGCATTCGATTTGGCGGCTTCGCGCACGGCACGGTAGAACGACAGCGAGCTGTTGTAAATGTCGGAACCGAGCAGCAGGTTGGTATCCTGCGCCAGGTGCAGCAGCACGTTCAGGCGCTCGATACGCGGATTGAGTGCACGGTGTGCCGCCAGATCGGACGCATGTTCCTTCATGTCGATAAACGACGGGATCAGTTGCGGCGCCTGTCGCATGTAGCTGTCCACTTTGTCTACCCACACTTCCATGTCGTAGGCCACGCGGCCGTACTGCTGACGCTGTGTCGGCGTCAGACTGACAGCCCTGTTCTTCAGGATGTTTTCAATCACCGACAGCGCTCCGTCTATTTGGAGCAGTTCTTCGTCGGTGAAACTTACGGAAATCAGATTGTTTAATGCCATATAATAATAGATTAATAATATTTTATATAAGTCCGTCAAGTTCCAGACAGGCAAACTGTATTTCATCATCCAAACTCAGAATGATCCGGTTATTTTCCCTGTCGCAGGAATAATCCCATATACTGTATTCCGTTTCCAGCGTCCGGAGATAATTGCCGTTAATATCGAAAACAATAAGCCTGGTCGGACGGCTTGTCTCCATCCCTTTTCCCCTGTCTACAAAAGTGTTTTCTCCGTTATAGGCCGCAAAGAGCTTGTCGCCGCAAAAAAAAGCGCTGCTAAAACAGGATATTTCAGATGATTCGTTCCCGTTCCATTTCGGGCCGTATATGTTGTATTTCAAATTACCGTCAAAACTGCAGACCGTTATCAGGTCATGATGATGATAGCATACGGCATATATGCCGTGTTCCGGCGATACGGCAAGAGAAAAATGCTTTTCGTCTTTCACCCCGGGATGTTCATATTCCATGAATAC
>JAIRZR010000228.1 GCA_031267155.1 Prevotellaceae bacterium
GTTTCAATTCCCGGAGCCTTGATTTCAACTCCGCAAGCTTTGTGTATGTTTCCATTACAATATTAAAGTTTATATAAAAAAATCGTGCAAAGCTAATGATAATTGTGAACTGTACGACAAAAAATCATATTTGAATTACCTGCAGGACATTAAGAGAGTTAGAAACTAAAAGTTGAAAACGTTATTTAACGTTAAAATCAAATGTAAGAGTGTCTTGTCCTGAAAATGCTTTACAAAAAAAGGACAATAAAAAAACAGGAAAGTTATGGTAGGACGGGGAAGAAAATTTCACTCGGAAGAGTTTAAAGCGCGGAGAATAACAGCATATTACAGCAGTAATTAATCGGTGTCTATAATATTCCAACGGTTTGATATAAGCATGGATAGGGTCAACAGTTGGGTTTATCGGAAAAGGACGGCAATCAATTCAAAGAAAAGGGTTAAATTAGCGTCCTTGGACATTACGTTTATGAAAGAGAAAGAATTGTCTGCCGGGGAAAAGGATTCACGTATCATGGAATTGGAACGGGCGTTATCCACGGAAAAGATGCGGTCTGAAAATTTGGAAAAGATGATGGAAATCGCCGAACGGGAGTTAAAAATCGACATCAGAAAAAAATCCGGTGCCAGACAGTCCATGAGATGAGACAGGAGCAAACATTATATCGCATAGATGCTCCCTGTCGACTGTTTGGCAGGAGTTGTCAGGCTTATTATGGGCGTTCGCATTATTTGGCAGCCCAAAGTGCTTGCGGAAGACAGCAAACTATCATCCAATACAGCATGTATTGCGGTCAGGCCTGCAATGACGGACTGCAAGCTGAGATTGGCAGAAGGAGTTCTGAAATTATGTGCATACAAGCCTGTGAAAGGCAACTTTTTTTATTCTTTAAAATTTTTTCGCGTAACGCCTCAAAATAATATTTTGCCTTATTTTTTTACTTCAGCTACTTCAAAATTTATTTATACCTTTGCGAAAATTTATTTGCAACACAGTTTAAGCATATTGCAGGAAAAATGAAAACAATATGATATAATTTATTAAAAAAGCATCGGTATGAAAACATGTAAATTCTTCAAAAACGTAACTGTAACGGCAGTGATAATGTTTGCCGTGAACATTGCCGGGATACAGGCACAGCCACAAATTGAAATGACCTGCGTTCCTCCCACAGGCGAGGGAGGAATTGCGGAAGGCAAAGTTGTCTGGAGTGAACTGACAGCTGAAAATGCAGATCAGTATGCGATTATCGCCATTCTTCGCGCTCCCTGGGGCGACGATTATGCGAAACCGACATACGCCAATTATTTGAATCCGATTGATGCGTACGGTTATTTTTTTATTGATATCACAACAGAAGTAGGGGATGAACAATATTCCAGCTTCAATTTCTATCTGGTCAGTAAAGCGACATTCGCCGGGATCGGTGGCGAACAGGTGAAATCAGGTACGATGACAGGTCGATATCTCGGAGAACCGGCAATCGTTAACAGAAGCGATATGAAATGGACTCTCAAATCTCCGGAACCGAACATCCGTCCGGGATTTGCTGATGCCGGAACAACAATAACATTATCGTCCCGGGAAGAAGGCCTCATCCGTTACACAGTGGATGGAAGCGATCCTGCAACATCACCGTCAGCACAAATTTACAGCAATACTGTCAACTTTAGCGTACCGTCTGCGGGTTACCTTATTATTAAGGCTGTAACAGAAAAAGACGGTGTGTACAGCAATCCGGCTTCAATGCTCTGGATGCCAAAAGAACCGTACACTGCTCCGCTGTTTGGAGTCAACGTTTCGCTGGCTTTGGGCGGAGAACCCTGGGGACATGCGCTTTCGGAAGACGAAACCGCTGCAAGAATATCTCCGGTAGTTCCAATTGCGAAATGGGTTCGGACATTTGGAACAGTCGGAAACGGTTTACCCTACATCAACAAAATAGCCAAGTCAAAGGGACTGCGCACGATGATTGGCGTTTATATCACGGGCGACATGTCCGGAAATAATGCGGAACAGCTTCTGGGATTGCGAAAAATTTTACAAACCGGTCCCGCTCCCGACCTTATAGCCGTGGGAAACGAAACCATCGGGACAGTATCTCCGGCAGTTATTGCCGAATGTATTGATTCCGTACGCAGGATACTGAAAGATTTCAATCTTATTCTGCCGGTCGGAAGCGCCGATATCGGAGGGGCTTCGTGGAGCAGTCTTGTGATGAATAAACTTGACTTTGTCGGAGTAAATCTGTATCCCGGAACATGGGACAATGTGCCGGAAACGGAAATGTTGAATGTCCTTAAACAAAGCTATTCAAACGAACTGGAACGTTTCAAGTCCAGGTGCGTGCTGCTGACGGAAACCGGAACTCCTTACGCAGGAGCGCCATACAAGCCCTTAAATACAAATTATACCCAGACGCCTTCGACACGCAAAGCGGCGGAATATCTGAAAGGCGCCAGCGAATGGTCCAAGGAAAATTCCATTCCGCTATTCTATTTCGAGGCTTACGACGAACCGGTAAAATCGCAAAACGGGGGACATAATATTGAGCAGTATTTCGGATTGATGAACAAAGATTTGGAAATACATTCCTTTTACAAAAGCATAATCGGTTCTTCCGACGCTAATCTTTCCGGTATCACTGTTAACGGCAAACAGATAGACATTAACAATCCCGAATATGCAGTAAACTGCGAAGAAAATTCACTTGTCCTCGACCTGCAGTGTTCGCCACACGTGACTGTGAAAGTCAATGAAACAGCATATGTTCCCGGCCAACGCATTGACATTACAGATGATATAACAAGCGTCAATATTCAGCTTATATCCGAAACAGGCGTCGAAAACTTTTATACCCTGAAAGTTATCACGCCTGTCAATGAAAGAAAACTTTACTATCAGCGCTGGAACGACGTCATTGCCATAAACCGCAATCCTGTGAATAATGGAGGGTACAGCGTATCGGATATTCGCTGGTACACGCAGGACGGAACATTTATAAGCGAAGAATCCTATATTCAAATACAGGAATCGGCGTCCAATTATTATGCTGAAATTCAAATAGACAACGAATGGCGTCGTGTATGTGGCGTTCCGGAAAGAAAAACGGCTGACAAAATCATTGCATACCCCAATCCTGTTCCGCGGGGCGAAAGCCTCAAACTGCAGTTGCCAAAAACATTCGCCGAAGGGATTCTAAATATTTACAGTATCAGCGGGAAACTGCAAAAATCGGGATTGCCTTTGCCTGCAACATACATTGATGTAGATGTTTCGAGTCTGAATTCGGGCATATATCTGATGTATGTTTCAGGAAAAGACGAAAACCCTCTGATGACAAAGATTATCATTGAATAAGCAAAAAAGCTACGGCAATATAGGCTTGTCATAACGGTAGAATTAAATAATTTTGAAACAAATCCCAATGATAGACCGGAAATTTGATCCCCTAATAATGAAGTGTTTATCATTTTCATGGAAAAAAATTTTCACACAGTGATACAGAATAAAAAGAAAACAGTATCTTTGCACTCGATTTTAAACGGTATTACGTTATATAATTATTTAAAATTGAACGACATGGATGTATTAAAAATAAAATCGCAAGAAAAATGTATGTACGATTGCATATCGCTGGGAGAGGTGATGCTGCGTTTTGATCCGGGTAACGGACGCATACGCACGGCGCGGCAATTCCATGTGTGGGAAGGTGGAGGAGAATATAATGTATCTCGCGGACTGACAAAATGTTTCGGTCTGAAAACCGCTGTTGTTACCTCGTTTGCAAAAAATGACACAGGGTATCTTGTCGAGGACTTTATCATGCAGGGAGGAGTCGATACGCGCTTTATCAAATGGGCAGACTTCGACGGCGTTGGACGTACTGTCCGCAACGGGTTTAACTTTACCGAACGCGGTTTTGGAATCCGCGGTGCAAAAGGCGTGTCCGACAGGGGAAATACTGCCGCATCCCAGCTGAAAAAGGGCGACATCGACTGGGATTACATTTTTGGAAAATGCGGCGTGAGATGGTTTCATACCGGCGGTATTTTTGCCGCTCTTTCCGAAACTACTCCCGAAGTGGTGATCGAAGCTACACGGATTGCTAAAAAATACGGTACTGTTGTATCATACGACCTTAATTACCGCCCTTCGCTGTGGAAATCCATAGGCGACAAGGCTAAAGCCCGGGAAGTGAACAGGGAAATAGCCAAATATGTCGATGTGATGATTGGAAACGAGGAGGATTTTACTGCATGTCTCGGTTTTGAAATAGAAGGAACAGACGAAAAGTTAAGCAAGCTGAATATTTCAGCTTACCGGAACATGATTGAAACGGCAATCGGGGAATATCCCAATTTCAAGGTAATTGCAACTACGCTCCGAACGGTAAAGTCGGCTACGGTCAATTCCTGGGGCGCAATATGCTGGGCCGATGGAGTATTTTACGAAGCCGCTCATCGCGAAGATCTCGAAATATTCGATCGCGTTGGCGGAGGCGACAGCTTTGCCTCGGGACTGGTGTACGGATTTCTGAGGTTCAACGACGCTCAAAAAGCAGTGGAATACGGAGCTGCTCACGGCGCTCTTGCCATGACAACCCCGGGAGATACTTCAATGGCAACTCTCGACGAAGTGGAAAAACTGGTAAAAGGAGGAGGCGCACGCGTAGATCGCTGATATAATATATTGTCCCATGGTGTAATGGTAGCACTGCAGATTCTGGCTCTGCCTGTCTAGGTTCGAATCCCGGTGGGACAACAAGTAGTTTTAGATTAGTAAGTTAACAATTAAATGCCCGTAAAAATACCTGAAAATAAGGTTTTTACGGGTGTTTAGCAAAAAGATGGCAATATACCTTAATCGCTGTTTTCTCGACATTTTTTATTGCACCCTGATTTGGCGTTTTTTTACATCCGTGTTACTGTCGATTCCTGGTACTGTCGCCTGATTTTGCTTAACCGTATCGGGCGGTTTAACCGTGTCCGATGGGTAAAATTCGACATTCGGTCGTAGTGTTTGCTGTTTTCCTCTTTTATATAGATTCCTGTTGAAAATCAGATCAATTTAGAATTCTTATAGTGGTTTATTCCCAATCTTTACTGCTTAAACAGGAAATCGCATCATAATTCACACTTGAAATCAGTCTTTCAACTTTTTCCGGGTAAACACGATATGCGCCGGGATATCGCCTGTTATTGTTTCCCATTTTCTTTTTCCGTCGGGAGTGAAACAGTAGAGCATTCCGGGATTGATGAAATCCCTGGCGTCGGTTACGTATATCTCTCCTGTTTGCGGATTGATTGCGATACCGTAGGGCTTTTCGATTTTCGTGCCGTTGCTTATGAAACCGCGGGATACTATGCTTTTTGACACGGTATTGATTATTGCGTACGAGATGGAACTGCTGTTTGTCGTCTGGTTCCATTCCACTCCGCAGACATACAGCAAATCGCCGCGGAGAGCCATGTTTCCGGCGGACACGTCCAGCACATTCGAGATCCTGTCCTGCGAATCGATGACATACGTGCTGGATTTCATTCCCTTGTAGTCGCTTCGCGAACCCACGTAGATGTTGCCATGCCTGTCGAGTATCATGCGATGCAGGTTTATCGCCACGGTGATTTTGCGGATTTCCGTGAAACTGTCCAGGTCTATGACCGACACCGTATTGTCGTACATCGGGACGCGGTATCCTCCCGAATTGGCGACATACAGC
>JAIRZR010000279.1 GCA_031267155.1 Prevotellaceae bacterium
ATGCATGTGGACGTCCGGGATGGCCGCGAAACGCCATATCCGCGCGAAGACTATTTCAGTAAAGGAGGCAGCGCCCGCAGGATACTGCCCCGCAAAACGGACATAAACAGCCCGTACCGGACGGTTTCCTGCGGCCCCCTGCTCTTCGCCCTGGCGGTGAAGGATATCACTCCGAACAGACAGGATCCGGACGCAAAATGGAACTACGCACTGGTTTCCGGCAACGGAGACGACGTCCGTATCGAACGCTCGAAAATGCCTTCCCCCTGGAGCTGGCAAATGGAGGACGCCCCGGTACGGCTCACGCTCAAAGCCGGTACATTCGACTGGCAACCGACGCATCTGCTGCCCCTGCCCGAAGAAGAAGTGAGTATAGACGAAACGGTAAACCTCACACTGATTCCGTATGGCTGTACGAAATTCAGAATCTGCATGTTTCCGGTGGCAAAATAAATACGGCAGGATTGCTGGCGTATTCCTTGACTGTCGATTTAATTGTCTGAACGGTCATTTCAGCGATTACATGATGCGAAATAAACAAGATGTAACAGTTTCATGATACTGCGAACATAATGCGCATCGCGAAATTGCCCGTAGGGCATCAATATCAATAGAAAACCGTTTATCTCCCGTCACAAGCCTTTTAAGGCTTGCACGCGATGGCAAATGGCGTAATTGTTTACCGCACTCCCGGTCGAATTATAAAATATACGTATATTCAACCTTGCGCTTGATTCAAGCCCTAACGGAGTTGGAGGTGTATTGGATAGTTTCTATTGATATTGATGCCCTGACAGGCAATTGGAATACTGTTATTCACTGGATATGCCCTCGCAATGACGGGACTTGACCCTTTTTGGATACTCCCTATTATCATAAATATCCCGCAGATTTCAGTACGAATATGAACAGGAATATGCTTATGGCAGACAGCGCCGTGCTCATCACCACAATATTGGCGGAGACTTTCCCGTCGCATCCCATATTTTCGGACATTATGTAGCTTGCCACCGCCGTCGGACTTGCAAACAGGCAGAGCAGCGTAGCCAGTTCGAGTCCCCGAAATCCCGCATACACAAACACAATCATTGCGAACAGCGGTATGACAAGCAGTTTGCAGAGGGATGCAATGAATACCGACAGGAAATTATCCATCAATCCCCTGAATTTGAATAAGCCTCCCATCACTATCAGCGCCAGGGGAGTGGCGATTTTCGATATTTCATCCACGGGTCTGTCTATAAAAACCGGAAACCGCAGATTCAGCGTTCCGGCAGCGAAACCCGCAATACACGCAATAATCAGGGGATTTTTAAAGATATTTTTGATTATAAGGGAAAAAGGTATTGATCTTTCGGTTTTTGTTTCCGAAAAGACAGTCAGGATAACAACCGCCGATATGTTGTAAACCGGAATGACCATTCCCAAAAGCATCGATACGGGAATTATGGCGCTGTCGCCGTACATGCCCGTAACCAGCGGAAGCCCGTATATTATGAAGTTGCTCCTGTATATCCCCTGTATCAGGCTGCCCGTCGTCGCCCTGCGTTTCCCGAACAGGGGAACAGTAACAACAAGAACGGCTATCACAATGACAATCCCGACGGATGCGTACAGAATCAGTTTTGTATTGTACAGGGAGGCAAGCGGACCGTCGAAGCTGTTGCGGATGTTCTGGAAAAGCATCAGCGGCAGTGGAAACCTGAACACGAAGCTGTTTGCCTCCAGCAAAAAATCTTCCGAAACAAAGCGAATCTGTTTAAGTGTATAACCGATGGCTATCAGCATAAAGAGCGGCAATACAACATTCAGCGAAAACAAAAAATCATCCATTTAACATATCTTTATATCCTTACTTTACTATACTTTTTGCGATGCATCGCGAAATTGTTAATTGTTAATTATTAATTGTTAATTGTCAATGATTCCCGCGTCGGCAAAGCTGTAATACCTGTCATTCGAGATTATAATATGGTCAATCAGCGGTATTCCGAAAAATGACAGCGCTTCCCTTATTTTTGCCGTCAGGGCTATGTCCTGCCTGCTTGGATTCATGTTTCCCGACGGGTGGTTATGGACGGCTGCAGCCGACGAAGCCAGGCACTCGACAGCCGATTTCGCTATGATCTTCATGTCAATGGCTGCGGAATCCGTTCCGCCCATGCTGATTTTCACCTTTGTAATCACGCTGTTGCTTTTGTTGAGGAACAGCATCCAAAATTCCTCGTAGGGCAAATCGGACAGCAGGGGATAGAATATGTCCCGAATATCCCTTGACTGCATGACTTTTTCCTTTTCCCGCCTGTCGGAATCCTTTCTTCTCCGTCCCAGCTCCATGGCGGCAGCGACCGTTACCGCTCTTGCGGCGCCTATGCCCCTGAATTTCTGCAAATCGCGGATACTCATCCTTCCGAGCCTGTTCAGGTCGTTATCGACGCTGTTCAAAAGGTTTTTTGCCGAATCGACAGCCGTCATCTCCCGCGTGCCGCTTCCGAGTATTATCGCCACAAGCTCGGCGTCGCTCAGGACGGACGCTCCCTTTTCAATCATCTTTTCCCTCGGACGGTCTTCCTCCGCCCACGACTTTATTGTAAGTCTTTTGTTTTCTTCCATATATACTCCTGCCTTCAAAAACTGAAAATATTTTTCGAGGCAAAAGTACGGAAAATATGCGGAATATCGAAAAAACATGTAATTTTGCGCCGTAAAATTTAGGTTTAAAGCGTAAAAATAAAACGTTATGGATTTTTTTGATAAGATAGTGTGGGGTAATTCCATTAAGGAATGGGGATTTTCACTGCTGATTATAGTCGGGGCTGTTATTCTCAACAGGCTGATAATGTTTCTGAACAGAAATGTCTTTAGAAAAATGGCGGCGAAAAGCCGGGGACAGTTCGATGACATACTGCTCGATTCGCTCGAAAAACCCGTCATGTTCGGGATAATGCTTGGCGCCATCTGGTTTGCGTCCGCCCGTTTGAACATGGACGCCGGGATGCTCGACGTAATCAAAAAATCGTACCAGATACTTATAGTTATAAATGTTACATGGTTCGTTTCCAAGTTTTCAAGCTCGCTTATTACGGAATACGGCAATAACATAAACAACCGGCTGCTGCCGCTGATAAAGCGTACCATCCTGATTATTATCTGGGCAATAGGCATTGTGACGGCTTTGAACAATGTGGGAATCGCAATCACTTCAATCCTCGGGGTACTTGGCGTCGGCGGAGTGTCTGTAGCCTTAGCTGCCCAGGACACGATAAAAAACATTTTCAGCGGCATAACCATTTATACCGATGCGCCTTTCCGCCTTGGAGACATTATACAGTTCGACGGTTTCGAGGGTACTGTCCATGACATCGGCCTCCGGAGCACCCGCATCATTACTTACGAACAGCGGATTGTCTCCGTGCCAAACTGCAGGCTGATGGATGCTTCCGTCATCAATATCTCGGCAGAACCTTCAAGACGTGTGGTGATAACGCTGGGACTTACTTACGACACCACTCCGCAGAAAATGAAGGAGGCTATCGGCATCCTCAAAAAACTGCCGGCAAATGTGTCCGAAATAGAAACGAATACTGTTGCCGTATTCTCCGATTTCGGCGATTCCGCGCTCATTCTGACGTATATCTATTATATTAAAAAGAACTGCGATATAAGAGAATCCAGTTCGAAAGTTAATTTCGAAATCCTCAGCAGTTTCAACGAAGCCGGTCTGAATTTCGCCTTCCCGACACAGACAATCTACGCAAATGTGACAAACGGAAATTGAGTATCCGCGATAACGGGCTATTCGCAGGTGAGGGAATTGATTTGTACAGCGAATACCGGTTTGTTTCACGAATCGGAAATATATTTAAGAATGCGAAGCAGCATTGCATTCTTAAACATATTGCTTCAATATTTTTTCGAGTTGTCCCACATAATAAAACGGCAGGTTGATTAGCCTGAATTTTTTACCGCTTTGCGTTACAGTATCATCAATCGAAAACGGCTGCGACCAAACTCTTATGGCTATATTGTGCGGACACTCGTCCATAAACAAATGCAGAGATTTAAGTTTGAAATTATGACCCGATTTTACTTCTATCGGAATCGCCATACTGTTAAATTTATACAGGAAATCGACTTCGGCCGAAGAAGTTCCCTTTTCCCGACGCCAAAAAATACGCGTGGTAAGCAAACTGTCGTCCAGGGTTAAAAGTTCCTGTGCCACAATGTGCTCTGCAATTCTACCCCGCCATACGTCTTCAATGTTTTTTACCGAAAAAACCTCTTTTTGAATGCCTGCGTAATAGTTTATCAGACCAGTATCAAGCCACAGCAGTTTCGGGCGACGGCGAAAATTTGGCGACAGGGGCATCTGTACCGACGAACTGAGATATGCAAGCTCAAGCAGCATCGCTTTCTGAATGGTTTGAAATGCCTTGCTCATTTCGCGCGACGAAAAGCCCGTATTTCCGAACTTGTCGAAAGAGATTGTTTCCGCCGCCGAATACCAGCCGACATCCAAAATCGTGCGTATTATCTGAATTTGCAGTGCGTTGCCGGTATATTTTTCCACATCATCCTTATATGTAAGGAGTAAAGAATCATACACTTCTCTCACTGCAAGAATATCCCTGTTTTCAGCATATCTCACTATTGCGGCAGGCATTCCGCCCACGAGAATATATTTGTAGAAATGTTCTATAATTCGGAAATGAATTGCTGAAACATCGGCCTGATTTTCAATCAGGCCGGCGTCAAAATCATCGCCGATTCCTCTCAAAAACTCGATAAACGAGCAGGGACGAATAGCCATATATTGCACCCGCCCAACGGGAAACGAAATTTTCCTGACGTCGATGACCGTCTCAAGCATCGAACCCGCAACGATGACGTGAATATAATTTGCCTCTTCATAAAAATAACGCAAAATCGCGACAGCCGGTTTGGAATACTGTATTTCGTCGATAAAGAGCAGCACCGGTTTGCCGGTTTTCATTACACCTTTATAGAAAAATATGTCCGTAATTGTCTTTTGAACATCGTTCCCGGTTTCAAACAGCTGACGCTCGTTTTCGTTTTCCAGGTTTAATTCCAGATAAACGTCATAATCTTTGGCAAGTTCGCGTACAAGAGTTGTCTTGCCTACCTGCCTTGCACCGCGCAAAACAAGTGGCTTCCGATACCTGCTCTTACTCCATTCGCGCAGGTTTTCCAAAACTTTTCGCGGTATCATATCATTCAATTGTTTTTTTTAATCTGCAAACTTTAAGGGTATAAACTGTATTAATTTTACAAACTTTAAGGGTATATTCTCCTTTGTTATTATCTTTAAAGCTGTTTTGAGTTTATATATTTATCTTAATAACCAGGTAATATTTTCTTTTTTATTAATAAATAGTCTTTAATTTCCAAATGCGAAAGTACAAAAATTATTAACAATTGACACCTAAGCCAACCCATGATTTGTTCGCAGGCTGGGATAGGTGTTATTGCTATAATTCTATATTCTACTATTCATTTTTATCAGTTATTTATACAGAGATACATTATGTCACTCTTTTATTTCAAAGTAAAAACGCCTGCCCGTTTTTTACAGTATTGAAAAGTCACAGTCCGATATAAACTGTTTTTTTACAGTTCGCTGGTAAAATATCCTTCCTCTATCAAAGTGATAAATCCCAGCAATGCGCCCCAGTGATAAAATTTGTCGCTGTTTCCCACGTCGTCGCCAATACCTGTTGTTGCATTGTAGTTTTCAAACACATATCCATCCTTCAGCCAGCCTTTCAGGAGCAGGTTTTTCGACTTTTCCGACAGCGCTTTTCTTGCTTCGGGCAGATCGTAATTGCGCAAACCCATATACACAAGGAAATTCAGCGGCGCCCAGATACGTCCGCGCCAGTATGTATTATCCTTAAATGCAGGATCGTTGCGTGGCGTAGTCGGAATAACCCATTCGCCCCAAAACTCTTCGGGATTCAGCAGATGCTCGTCAACCATGCGTTTCGCCTGTTTCTGACTGGGAGCATTTGCCAGCAGAGGATAAAAATTCGTGGGAGAAATGCGCGGATTCAGTTCTCCGGTATCGGTATGGCGGTTGTAGTACAGTCCCCGTTTTTCGTCCCAGAGCCTGCTTAAATTCTTACGGTACAAATCTCCGCGCTTGCGCAATTCCTCGACGTCGTCGCGCTTACCCAGTTCGCCGGCTATTCTTGCCAGCAGGTCGCAGTCCATAACATACAGTCCCGACAGTCCGGCGTCGTTCAGTTTCTGCATGTGCCTCTCTTCGTCGAAAGGAATATCGTCGTACATGTGCGAATTGTCCAGTCCTGACTCCAGCGCGCCTCCGAAAGTCTGGTTAACGCCCGTCGTTTCCCAGTGCCGGTATGTCACTTTCTCGAACGGATTGCTTCCCCAGCACAGAAGACCGTCGGTGTTACGGTTTTTATCCCACCAGCGGTTCCAGGTCAGCAGCTTGTCGTACACAAGTTCGAGAAACCATTTCTCCTTATATTTCCGGTAAATGTTCCACACGGCAAGCGAGCCTACGGGAGGCTGCGAACGGTCGCGCGACTTGTAATCGTTCACGGCATAGAAGTTGGGGACAAATCCGTTTTCAGTAACCGCATCGGTTATCTCCACGGCATTTGCGTAAGCCAGTTCTTTGCTGCCGGTTGCGAGCATCATCGATGCAAAGTACGTGTCCCAGCAGAACAGCACAAAACCGCCCAGCGAAGGGTTTGAACTCCATCCCACATTCCAGATGCGGCTCACGGGAGTAATCACTCTGCGGATTGTGGGATCGTAGATATTATCCCACGACAGCACGTTCTGCATGGCATTGTAAACTTCGTAATATTCGCCGAATATCTTTTTATTCGCCTCCACAATACCCTCGGCATGTGATTTTATGAACTTTTCGGCTTCGGACAGGCTCATGTTTTCGCCGACGCAGATAACTGTGGGCTTATCGGTGGACATGAATATCTCGCTTCTCTTTTGCTCGATGAAATCGCCGTTGACCGTTACATTAAATGTGAATCCGGCGCCTTTCGGGTCAATCGTAAAGGTATTGTCCGAAAATTTGAAATTGTTGGACCTGTACCACACCGGTTTCGGCGCAACAACCAGACGTCCGCCTTTGGTATTCCCCTCGAGCGGAGTAACAAGGATTACGTTTTTCAGTCCTTCGGCGGCGCTCTGTACCCGCAGTTTCTGTCCCTGCCATTCGAGAGATATATCGGTGTATGTACCGTCGTATGAGTGAGGGCCCGGATGCATTAGCGGAGAGTCGGGCTTTCTGTCGCCGATTCTGAATGCATCAATACGTTTGTTCTCCGAGTTAATCAGATTCAGGTCGATAGCCGATCCGTATGGGAGAAAGACATGGGTAAGCACACTGCGCGTGTCCCATGTATTCCAGCCGGAAGCCAGTCCGCGCTGCATCTGGCTGTATCTTTCAGCCGGAGTTTGTCCGTTCAACTGCATAACCGAAAACGAAGTGATGCAGAATAAGATAATTAAGACTGTTTTTTTCATCTTTTCATTGTATTTTCAATGGACTTCCAGTAAAATTTTAAATTGTTCTTCCCCTGATTTCTGCAAAAGAGTCGAAGTCCGGGCTAACTCCTGTGCAAATATCGGGGGGCAAATATATTGAAAAAATATTATATCGCGCATTTTTCAGCTCCTGACTCTTAGTTTTTAGCATATTAGAACTGCGAATAGGACAGGGGCGACAGTAAACGGTTCTTATTGTCGGTTGCCGTGTTTGCATATTCTTTCATATCCCTGATACGCAGCCAGTCGGGATGCTTCACAAATTCTCCCCAGACAGCATTGCGCGCCGATTCGTCCCTGTACCATGTAAGATATATTATCGAAGGCATGCGAGCGCCGGACAATACCTCGCCATAGCAGACCGAATTGATTCCCACCTTGTCGAAAACAGCGATTTCATCGACATTAAACATCTTTATCTTCCGCTGATTGGCTTCCTCGTTGGGGCTTTTGTAATGGCGCAGTTCAAACAGGGTACGCTCCCTGTCGGGTTTCAGCATCTTCGGGATTTTGTCGAAGGCCTCGCAAAGCAGGGTCTCAAACTCCGAATATACAGGGTTCGAAGCGGTTTGCTCGTAAAACGACTGCGAGGCTTCCCTGAATACCCGATCGTTCCATATTTCATGCTTGACATCAAGATATTTTGCAATGTCCGGATAAACAAGCAGTAAATAACGGATACTGTCCGTACCCCGATACAGTTTGAAAGCGCCGGCCGTAACGCCTTGACGGTTGTATGCCGGAATCAGCGTTTCCTTAAAAAAACGGTCGAGAACTTCCGCACCGTTCTCCCTGAGCGTGTAAATACGCCATTCGTAGATCTCTTTGCTGTTTGCATTATCTGATTTATTTGTGCCGGAACATCCCGATAAAATCACTGATAACCAAACGAATAAAATCATTAATCTTTCCTTTTTCATTAATTTGACAGAATTAAATAATACAATAATTTTCGCGCAAAATTAATAAAAAAT
>JAIRZR010000281.1 GCA_031267155.1 Prevotellaceae bacterium
AAAATAAACTTGTGTCTATTAGGGTTCTTTTGATTACTGCTTTGAGGTCAGGATGCTTATCCCGAACTCAGGTTATATGAACAGTCCCGAAAGGATATTGCCCGCATCAGCAGGAAAATAAAAGACGTGGAAAAGAAAATGCCTGAGCTGATAAACGAATCTGCCGAATTAAAGAAGACTTACGAACCGGTGTCCTCCGTAAAAGGCACAGGATTGGTTAATACGGTATATATTATTACTGTCACCCAAAACTTCACATGTTTTTCAAACAGCCGTCGGTTTGCATGTTATGCAGGAGGCGCCGTTTGGAGATCAGTCGGGGACAGGTAAAAATGTAAAGCCTCATGTAAGCCCTTTTGCAGACAGGACAATGAAGGTATTGCTCACGCAGGCAGCCAAATGTGCGGGCATTCACGATCCCGGTGTATCAGGCAGTATGCCGAACGTAAAAGCTGGATAATATTGAATGATGTCAGGAACAAATTAATTCACAGGATTTTTGCAGTTGTAAAAAGTGGAAAGGAATACAGCATGGATTATTTTAACGAATTACAGAAAAAGCTGTGTGAAATGCATTTGAAAAAACATGGAAAATGACTCTGTTTGACAATAAAAAAAGTATAGAAAATTTGGTCATGTCTCAAAGCCGTTGATTAAGCGGAATTACGGAATAAACCGGTCTTAAAATAATACCGATCAATATACATACCGATGACATTATCATGTATCTGCTCATTCTTTGAGAAACAAATAGTTTTCCTGTTTGATCTTTTAATATGTGTTCTGAAATTGAAGTTTTTACGTTAAATCTTCCAGGTTTGATCTTTTCCAGTGTAATGTTTTTCGTCAGGAAGATATTTAGAATAAGCCCCCCAATTATCCGGAAAATAAAAATCGATCGGAATCTGTGCCAAACAGGACTGTAACTGTAAAAAGTCAGCACCGGTTCTACCTCCGTCACGCATCGACCGGAGGGTGTCTCAAAAGGGTCGAGTCTCGTCATTGCTTCGGGCGTATCCCAAAGCAATCCAGTGATTAACAGTATTCTGGATTGCTTCGCTTCGTTTATAATGACGACGTGAGAGACTTTTTGGATATCCTCAAGTCAATATAACCATCCTGCGAGATTGCCTCGACTTGCTACTTGGAAAGCGATTCCACGGCAGTGAAAGTAGCTTTTTACAAAACTTCCTTCAAATTTTCCGATGCGGCAAAACGGATGTTCACAGTCTTTATTTTTGTCGCCGTCACTTCCGCTTCCGTTGCCGCGCCCTCACTGTGAACCGTCAGGCGAAAAGTGCCCAGTTCGCCTTATTTATACACGTATTCCGTTTCTACATCATACATTATTGAAGTTTTCCATCTTTTATAAAGATGGAAAAACAAATGATTACAAAATCGATTATTATATAGTTCCCTAATAATATGTGAATTAAAATTCCGCATTTCAATTCCCCGTAGGGAGGATGCATATCAATAGAATAATTGTTTATCTCTCGCCACAAGCCTTTTAAGGCTTGCACGCGATAGTAGATACCGAATTGTTTCTTACAGTGACTCTCAACCTGATTACAAATCAGTCGTCACGTTCAACTTGCGGTTGATTCAAGCCCTAATGTGGCGTGTGTGTTGGATTGTTTCTATTGATATTGATGTCCTGCGGACGATTTTGCAATGCTTCAAAACCCGATTTATTATTCCCGTCAGACTGGATAAGCTTAATTTTTACCCACTCGCAAATTACGGGATTTTTGTCGTACACCATCAGAATTGTTTTCAGGGTAATCAATGCATCCAATGGACAATTGACGCCTTATTAATACCTTTATCATATTTATCATTAACTTTGCACGGTTTGAATATGATGGATGATTTTAGTTTTTTTACAGGTTTATGCATCTTTATAATCTTATAGCACAGGGAGAACACGAGACTCTGGAATTTAAATACGAAATAAACGATCCGCGAAAAATTGCCCGCACATTAGTGGCTTTTGCGAATACAAGAGGCGGTCGCCTGCTTGTGGGAATCAGGGATAACGGAATTATTTCGGGCGTTTCCATAGACGAGGAATACTATATGGTCGAGAGCGGGGCAAAACTGTATTCCCGTCCCGAAATTGATTTCAAGCTGAAAATACATCCCGTCCCGAACGGTAAACATGTGCTGGAATTTATCATAGAATCAAGTACATCGAAACCGCATACGGTCATTTATTCCGACAAGTCGCCGGAAGCGTATATCAGGGTGCATGACGAAAATATTCTCGCACATCCTGTGTGGATCAAGGTTCAGGAAAGACTGAAATCGCCCCGTGAAATCAAATATACCGGCAAGCACAACAGACTGTTGACATATATTAAAGGTAAAAATGTCCGGACACTGGAAACTATTATGAAAGAGGCTTTTCTCTCGAAAAGGGAAAGCATGGAGATTATTACCGATCTTGTTGCGTCCGGGGTTATGGAAATAGAAACAACAAATTCCGGCTCCGTATTTAAACTGAAATGATGTGAAATTTTTAAAACAATAAGGATGAAAAGAAACATTTTATTTTTACTTGCAATTGCCTGCAGCTCCATGATATCGGGGCAAACCTTCGAGCAGGTCAAAAGCGAATTGTCGAAACTCATGAGCATGGCAAAAGAGGAATACGACTATGCCAAAAAGCAGGAATATGTCGCGTCCTTTTCCGAACTGCTGCAAAAGACATTGAAAACGCCCAATTCCCTTTCCCTTTCATTCGACAGTATTCCCCATCTCAAAGTCATTTCGTCCGAAGACGGAATATTGCGCATATTCAGCTGGGGAGCGCCGAAAGGAGACAATGATTATTCGTTCAACGTTATCATACAAAGGCGTATGGGCGATAGAGAGAGTCCCCTGTC
>JAIRZR010000050.1 GCA_031267155.1 Prevotellaceae bacterium
TCCTGAACAATAGCCTTAATTTCATCGCCGGTCTTTAGAGTAATGAGGTCCTGAGCCGACATTACGCTTGCGCTGCCAAAGAGCGCAGTCAGAATAATAAAAAATCTTTTCATCTGTATATAATTTTAAAAATTTAACGTTAAACCTATACCGCCCGAAGGAGTTAACCCGAAATTCAGAGAATAAGTATTCGGACGGCCTGCCATTGTATTATTATAAATTGTCAGGGATTTCTTTATTTTACTGAAACTCGTATAGTAATAAACGATTCCAAAAACAAAAGTCCCTGCACTTAGCGTCATAGTCGCAGAATTGCTGTTTTTTAGATCGCCCAATTCCCATCCCAGCATAAAGCCGCCAACTATTACACAGACATCGCCTATTATTACTCCCCGTTTTCCTTTTTGATACAGAGACAGTGCATCGGGGATATCGCCTAAGAGAGAAAGCGTTTCCGCATTATTCAATTTTCTGCCCTGATCATTTGATACAGTTACCCCGAAAAAAGCATGTTCAACTTTTAAAGCTCCGGAAGCCGAAACATCGGCAGCGGGAGCAACATACGCATCCGTCAATCCTTTCCGCGGCGTTTCGGGAGTGGATACGGAAGGAACATTGGGAGTAACAGCGGGAGCAACAGGCTCATCCTTAAAGACGTCCTTTTCTCCATTGGCATACTTGATCATGAAAATGTCCGACTTCAAAAGTGTATAGGTGGGTCCGCTGGCATTCTCATACTTTTTGTACTTCACATCAGTGAGACCTACTTCCTGCACTAAGGCTTTGATTTCTTCCGTATTCTTCAGGACAATGACGTCCTGCGACCATACGGCATTTGCGCTGCATAAGAGCGCTGTCAGCAAAACAAAAAATTTAATCTTTCTCATTATAATTCACCCATACCCTTGGGATTTATTTGTGCATCTGGTACGCAAGATTATTGTTTAATTTTTCCCTACTCGTAAGGCTTTTCGGACTCGCCCCGTTTTTGAAATGGTCTCCGGTCTCCATTGCGCTTTCATTGTAAACAACGCTGTTTGAATACTTTTTCATAATAATTCTTTTTATTTTGTATTCGGTATTTTACTAATAACTACGGCAAAGCGAAAAATAAGTCGAGTACTTCTTTGGGACGAACGGTTATATTTTTTGTTCTCCCGTCAATATCTTTCACGGTAAACACAAGCGGCTTTTTATCGTAATCAACTGGCTTGGTGTCATATTTTTTCAATTCGCCCCAAGATATAACAGGTTTGCAGTAACTTATGTAGGTATCAACAAAGGGACTGTTTATGATATCTACGGTACGTTCATATCTTATATCACATGTCCGGGTAATGTCAAAGTCTTCATAATCGAACATTTTAAGTCTGTTATCGCTAATCTTTTCAAGAAGCTTATTATATGACTTTTTGAAAATATCATTTTTCCCGTATGAACATTTTTGAATAATAACTCCGGCTTTTATACCTGCCCTGTCGGCAGGCGAATTGGGTATTACTCCAGCCACTTTTCCTGGAACATTGAAATCATACAAAATGCCAGTAAACCAGTACGTATACACATTTATACTCTGTACCGTATAAGGAAAACCTACCAACATGCAGAATCCTATATCTTTGCCAAAATCCTTATGGTTTGGCTTTTTTTTTGTCGATACGCCATAGTCGGCTTGCCATATAGCGGTTTGACTTGCAGCTCCTTTCCGCATTTTTTTCGCATCAGCCATGGATATTGCCAACTTGGTAAAATAGCTTGTTTCGGTATAACCGCGACTTGTTTCCGTTTCTTCGTATCGGCGTGTTTCCCATTTCTTTGTGAAAAAATTATATGTAGTATTATATCGCGTCCGCAACTCCTGAGCAGGAGGAACATACCGATCGCTCCTGTCGGAGTAATATTCGATAAAAACAAGTATATCGGGATTTTCACGGTCGCGTGTCAATTTATTAGTCAAATATTTTTCTATTTCAATCGCTATCTCTTTTTGTTGAAGCGAATTATTGTCTGTAAACTCGAAGTCGAAGGTAGAATAATCATAGAAATCAATCTCAGGGTCGGACATGATAGATACAGGCTCTATACCCAAGGCTGCTTCGGTAACACAAGCACGGTATTTCCCTGCAATATCTTCATGGGCGTAAGTGCATTCATGAATAACAGTGTTCGCCTGCACGGGAATACCTTTAACTAAAACATCTCCCAATCCTTTAACACTCAACGTAGCTTCCGGTTTCCTTACAAGTTTCATCCACGAATTATCATCTATTGGTTCCCCGTCTATGGCGACAATTACAGCATACCTTATCCCTGCCTCATATATGGGAGAATCCTCTTCTAATGTTATGATAACCCAGCAGTCTTTGTGTTCTCCATCCGTAAATAGCTTCATTTCTTTATATATAATACCATAATAATAAATGGTTTCCTGCGTGGAAGATCGTGCCTTAAAATTAACAGGAACAGGAGCATTTTGAGCATTGGAAACTGAAGCAGTGGGAGTGGGAACAGGACTTGCAGGAGTAGGCGTAGCAGGAGTTACAGCATCTTTAAACACATCCTTCTCTCCATTAGCATACTTAATCATAAAAATGTCCGTCTTCGGGACTGTATAGGACGGTCCGTTGGCATTTTCAGACTTCTTGTACTTCACCTCGGTGAGACCTACCTCCTGCACCAGGGCATTGATTTCTTCCGCATTCTTCTTCAGTATGATGACATCCTGCGACCATACGGCGCTTGCGCTGCATAAGAGCGCAGTCAGCAAAACAAAAAATTTAATTAAATACTTTTCCATAATAATACTCTTAGTTTTCAGTAATGATATCTTTTATCTTTTCCAATAATCTATTAAACGATATGTCATGCCCTGATTACTTCCCTGTTTGAGAGTCCTGTAATTTTGTCTTTTCGTGTTACCGGACAAAGTTGCATAACCTGTTTGTGTGTCCGACCATGTACAGTCACAGCTTGGGCAGCAATTTTTAAATTGATATTTGAATCCTATTTGAACATCGGAATCACAATTATTGTAATAGTGAAGTGATACTTCGCCGGTGTATCTTCCAACACCATAAGTACAGGAAGCGCTACTTGATGTACCGGAAGAAGAGCTGTTCCCGGAAGAAAAGCTACTGCCGGATGAACTGCTGCCGGAAGAACTACTGCCGGATGAACTATAACCGGATGAACTGTTAGTATATGAGTTATAAAAGGTTGATACCCCGTCAGACAGTATGGCACAGCTAACAGCATTCAACGCAAATATTATCAAAACGAAAATTGACAATATGTTTTTGTCCATTTTTCTCATGACATTTCGTACGGAAAATCGTTTCATATTCATTCCTGCTTAAAGTCTGCTCCCTATTCAGACGCCAAAAAGTTTCCCCTACTCGTCAGGCTTTTCGGACTCGCCCCGTTTTTGAAATGGTCTCCGGACTCCATTGCGCCTCTGCTACTGAGATTCGCGTTTTGCTTGGATCTTTTTAAATACTTTTTCATAATAATTCTATTTTATTTAACTGTTTATTAATTATTTCAAATTCTCTACCGGCATTTCATCTGCTACCAATATTTCATCTCTTACGGGATTTTTGCCCTGCATTGCGAAATCCTGGATATCCTTTAATCCTGAAAATCCTGCTTCAGACAGTGGCAGCAATTCAAAATTCAAAATTTGCAACGTGTTTTCTTCGCCTTCTTCCTGTGCTTCGCTCAGGATTTCGACCAGCCATTTTTCGTAGCCGATAGAATTGATTACCTTGCCTTTCACCTTATTTTCACCAACGAGTATGCAGCCCGAAGTATCGCGTTTTGTATTCCCGCGATGTATCAGTATTCCGCTGAATCCCGGTACGTCCAGCAGACGTGGCAGCATCCGCTTTTTTGCCGGCGAGAGGTTTACAATCACCTTGTATTCTCCTGTCGGGATTGCTGTCTCGTGCAGAATCTTGATCCGTTTAATTTCATCCAAAGACATCGACTGGCTTAATCCTCTGTCGGTATCCTCAAGAGTATCGCAGAAATATTCGCCGTTTACATACAGGGAGCCTATGGTGTAGTCTTCTCCTCTAAATCTGCGTTGTAATGTCAATTTCATACTGTTTAAAATTTAGAATTATCCTCCATAAATGTGATATAATCAGTGTACAGACAAACCTCATTTCTACCTGATTTCAATAACAGAACAACCTCAGTAGGTAGAAATAAGGTTTTTGGACGACCGTAATTCGTAGCCGGACAAACCTCATTTCTACCTGATTCCAATAACAAAACAACCTCAGTAGCAGCCCGCACGATTACAGA
>JAIRZR010000387.1 GCA_031267155.1 Prevotellaceae bacterium
TCAACTCCATGACTCTTATATCTGCCGGCTTTAACTATATTACCCTGAGCTCGTAATCCGTAGCATTTACAATTTTCATTGGGACAAAAATAATCGCTTATTGTTACCATATTTTTTGCTGCAAAGATAATAAAAAAATATCAATGACAATATGACACTACCAATTACTGGATAAAATATTGATTATAATGCAAATGAAAAAATTATCCTGACGGCTATGTCCTGATGGGGTTGTGGTGTGTGTGTTGGACTGTTTCTATTGATATTGATGTCTTTTGTTCATTAGAAACACATATTTCATTTGAACGGTCTGTCAGCAAGTATAAAACGGTAGATTCTACTATTCTATCCTGTACTGGAATCCGGCGTCGGCAACAAGTTTAATTGTATCTTCTATGCTTTGTCCTCCGGCAGTTAAGTAGCCCGATGCAAAGATTGAATCTACGGCATAAAACATTAATTTTTCCTTTCCTTTGAGGTAAACTTCTCTTCCGGCGGCGCAGCGTATATCGGATTTTGGCGTTAAAAGTCTTGCAAGACACAGTATTTTCAAACAGTATTCCGGCGACAGGTGCGATGTGTTGGCATTAGCCAGCGCTGTCCCTTTAAGGGGGATTAAAAAGTTTATGGGTACCGATTCGGGATTGATATCCCTTATTTCAAACAGCATATCCACGATGTCGCCCATGCTTTCACCAAGACCGATAATCCCACCGCAGCATATTTCGAAACCGATATTCTGCAGCATTTTTATATTCGAAATCCTTTCGTCATAAGTATGTGTTGTACAAATATTTTTGTAGAAATTCCGGCCTGTATTCAGATTATGGTTGATTCTGTTGACTCCGGCGTCTTTCAGTTTTTGAGCCTGCTGCAATGTCAGGAAACCAATGGAGCAGCAAATATGCGTATCGACTTCTTTCCTGAGATTTTTTACACAGTCTGCAAATTCATCAATCTCCCTGTCGCTGAAGCGTATGCCGCTAAGACCGATACAGTGTCTGGAGAGATTTTTATCGCGGGCTATGCGTCCGTCGTGCAATAATTTTTCGTATGGAACAAGACGGTATTTATCTATATCTGCTTCCGAATCACGCGACTGAGCACAATAAGCGCAGTTTTGAGAACAGTTCCCGCTTCTGGCATTGGTAAGTATTTGTATTCCCACTGTATTCCCTTTATATTTCCTTCTGATGGCATACACTGTGTCAAGAAGAGCCGGAAGGTTTTCATCGGGTAAATTAAGTATCTCGATTGCCTCCTCACGGGAAAGAGCCTCTGTCTCAAATGATTTATATATAATACTGCTCATATTTGTCATATTTTTATTTCGCGCAAAGGTAGATAATTTCATACTCTTTGCAATAAAAGCGAGAATTTAAGAACTAATTACAAAATGTCCCGGCATTCAACCTTGCAGTTGATTCAAGCCCTAACGGGTTTGTGCAAAAATAAAAAATACCCTGTTCCGTTCGCAATTCATAATTTTTAATACCTTTGCGAAATATTTTAATGTATAAAATTTGTTATATACCGCTAAAATAAATGTATTTCTGCTTATTATGATAATAAGTTTGTTTGTTGTCCGGAATCAGGCGAACGCGGGGAATTTTTTCCCTCTGCAAAGCGATACCGTCCATACGGATACAACAGTAAATGAAAAAATATCTCCGGCAGACACTGTTCCCGACTATCCGGCAATGTCTCCGGCGGACACTGTTTCCGATTTGCCGGCGGACACTGTTTCCGGCTATCCGGCAATGTTGCCGGCAGATACCGTTTCCGGCTATCCCGACAGCGCTGTAATAAATGTCTCCGATTCATTAATAAGCGATGAGGGGCTTCCCGAAGACAGCCTGATTATCCGTAAGGGAAAAACCAGAAAGGAAAGGGAAAGGCCCGATACTTTAGTAACATACTTCTTCAGCGATACCCTGCGCTATAACAAAATCATAACGTGGACAATAAACAGGTACCTCAATACTCCGAACATAGTTACGCCGGACACTCTGCAAAGCGAAAACATGACGGAACTGCCTTTCTACAGGGAAGACGTCGGCGTTTCGTATCTCGGAGTGACGGGAAGCGCTTCCATGCTGCACGATTTCTTCAAAAGAAAGCAGTCGGACGTGTTTCCTTTCATGGATCCGTACAGTCTGTATGGCTTTACTCCGGACAATCTCCGGTTTTACAATACCAAGGGACCATTTTCGAATCTGTCGTACTATACTTCCGGCAACAAGCGTTTCGCCGAAGACAATACCAAAGTCCTGCTTACCCGGAACATCAATCCCTCGCTGAATGCCGGTCTTTACTACCACAAAATGGGAGCGAAGGGAACCTATCAGAATCAGAGAACCAGAGACAAGGCATTCAACATGTTCGTCTCGTACATCGGGGCAAAATACGTTGCACATGCCGGATATATATATAACGGTACGAACAGCATGGAAAACGGCGGCATCGTCAATGACTTTTTTGTGGAAGATACCGTTGTCAATTCCGACGTCATTGATGTGAGACTGAAATCCGCATCGAACATAGTTTCGTCCGACACATACTTTCTCACTCATTCATACGGCGTTCCGCTCAATCTGTTCAAGCGCGATTCGCTGGCTGCGGACGGGACGGTTGTCTATTTCGGACATACATTCGAATATTCGAGATACAAAAGAATTTATACGGACGGGGTTGCCGATACCGCATACGTGGATTTGCTCAACGGACGTAACTATCTGCACTACTACGACAATCATTACCAGTCCGCCACGCGAAGCTTCGACTCCACGTTTACATCAAAGCTGGACAACCGGCTGTTTATAAGGCTGCAGCCATATTCGGCTACAGCCATAATTTCCAGAATCGACGGGGGAGCAGGCTATCAGTTCGACAGGTATTACGGATTTACTCCCGAATCGTACGCGCGCGGACAGACGGAGGAAAAGCTCTCAACGGCTTACGTTTACGGAAATGCCGAAGGAATGTTCAACAAATACTTTTCGTGGCAGGCATTCCTCAAATACAATTTTCTTGGATACAGGATTAACGATCTTAATTTCGATGCAAATGCCCGGCTTTCACTCTATCCGCTGGATGGCGGAATCCATTTCACGGGACGTTTCCTTCTGGATAACAGGGAACAGACTTATTTTGTAAAGAAATACTATTCGAACCATTTCCAGTGGAACAATAATTTCAGCAAAACAACCGAAACACGTATCGAAGCCGCCCTGAATGTTCCCGACTGGAATCTGGATCTTGGATTTAAGAACAGCGTTATCTCAAACTACGTGTATTTCGACGATAATGCCATGCCGCAGCAGACTTCCGGGATACTGAACATCACCTCGCTGCACTTAAACAGCAAGCTTGCCTGGTGGCTGTTACGGCTCGATACGCGCCTGCTGGTTCAAAACACCTCGGATTTCAATGTCCTTCCGCTTCCGGCGTTCAGCGGAAATGCAATGTTTTACATGGAAGCGCAGTTAGTCAAAAATGTTTTGAACGCGCGTATAGGTTTGGACATTCACTACAATAGCCGCTTTTACGATTATGCATACAATCCGGCGGTTGGAATGTTTCATACTCAGTCCGAAAAGAAAATCGGGAATTATCCATGGGCAGACTTTTTCGCCTCTTTCAAGTGGAAACGGGCAAACATATATGTGAAATTCACCAATGTGGGCGAAGATATTGTAGGCGGGAACAGGTATTTTTCGGCTCTGCACTATCCGAGGAACAAGCGGATGCTGCGCTATGGACTTAACTGGTATTTCCATAATTAGAATAAAAACGATAGAATGAAAGGAAAAATTTTGTTACTTGCAAGTGTGATGACGGTCTTTGGCATTGCCGTCAAGCCTAATGAAACCGGAAAGAGTATCCTTAAAAACCGGAATCTTGTTGTCGCTCTGGACACATGCTGTTACAACTATTTTCTGGAAAAGGGCAGTCCCTGCGGCTATCAGTTCGAACTGTTCGAGCTTTTTGCCGGACAGAAGGAGGTAAAGCTCGATTTCCGCATCGTTCCCGACAGTATGAAATTCGACATGCTGCTCGGTGGAGACATTGACGTCGCGGTCTTCAGCAGGGGTTTCGACAGCCTGTACAGTGTTTTCAACAGATATGAGAACATCTGTTCCTCAATCCCTCTCGACGATACTCTCAAATCCGTCTGGCTCACCGTCGAAAAGAATATGCCCCTGATGCTCGAGATAAATGCATGGGCGGGCAACCTGAAAGGGGAAAAAATCTACACTTCGCTTCAAACCAAATATTTCAGGCATAAACACAGGAAGTCCGTCAACGAAATATCTCCCTACGACAATATCCTGAAAAAGCATTGCGCCGGGACTGGCTGGGACTGGCGACTGGCTGCAGCGGTAATGTACCACGAATCGCGATTCAAGCCGGCTACGCGTTCGAGATCCGGAGCGGCAGGCCTGATGCAGCTTATGCCGAACACTGTCCGGAATTTCGGAGTGAAAAACGTCTATGATCCCGAAGAGAATATCAAAGGCGGGATGAGCCTGATTGCCTATTTAACGGATATTTTCGAGAAAAAGGGAGTTCAGGGAGAAGACTTGACAAAATTTGTGCTGGCGGCATACAATGCCGGGCACGGGAAGATTTTTAATTTCATGAAAGAGACTGAAAATTCGGGTCTTGATAAAAATAAATGGAGCGACGTCTATTCGGTCATCATGTCGAAAAACCGGACGGACAAATCCGCTTCCGCTCCCAAATCGAAATACAGCGGCAGGGAAACATTGAAATTCGTTGATAATGTCTCGAAAAACTACAGTCATTATCAAAATTTCGCGACAGGCAACTGACAGGGTTTCCGGCTTTTTCATCGTCGCAGGCGTAAATGCGTGTTTTTAGGTATGCGAAATAAACAAGATAACAGATTATAAAAACTCTGGATTGCTTCGTTCCTCGCAATGACGGATAACCGTGTGCTGAGCAATGAGCGTAATGTCAGACGGTTATCCGTCATTGCGAGGAACGAAGCAATCCAGAAAGTTCACATTGTTATATGTTATTAATTTTTCTTCCCTTAATTAAGGACGGCCGCAAGGGTTGAATGCGGCGCAGGAGCGACCCCTGCAGTCGCCCTAAATCTCCCGGCAAACCGGGATTTTTGTTCGGATTGAAAAAAAACACCTACCTTTGAGGCGTTTTTGAATGTGTTTTACATTCTTCGATTTTTAAGATAATACTAATATTAAAATTTAGAAATATGTTACTTACAAAATGTCTTCATCCTCAGTTACTGTCTGCCCTGGCAAAGCTCGGGCACGGTTCATGGATTTTAATTTCAGACGGAGGATATCCTCACTCGACCGCCAGCAATCCCCATTCCGAAAAAGTTTTTCTCAATCTTGCACCGGGACTGGTGAATGTTACACAAATTTTAGAGGTGTTGAAAGAAACCATTCCGATCGAAGCGGCAGCGGTAATGACGCCTCCGGACGGTACCATGCAGCCTGTTTTCGACGAATATAAAAGCGTAATGCCTGATACGCCCTTCGAGTATATCAAGCAGTTCGACTTTTACGACCGGGCAAAGAAAAACAATGTCGGCTTGCTGATTGCCTCGGGAGACGTGCGGAATTATGCCAATTTGCTGATTAAAGTCGGATTTATAAGACACTCGGAAGGCAAAGGCAGCTATTGAGTCTGAACTGTTATATCTCACAGGATAATTCGGATTAGCCCGAAAAATTTCGTTCAAAGTTTTCTTAAGCATGGTACTTAAACAGTTTTAAAAATGAAATAAGCGTCTCGCCCGCGGTAGGAGACTTGCATATACAAGGTATCTTCCCGAAGCAAAAGAGCTTTTATTTTTTATCTCTTAATCCTGCTAATCTTTTAATTCTGTATATTCTGCTCCAAATTTTCTGTTTCCTGCTTGACGATTTTTGCAGAGCTTATTTCGATAAACGAAGCTCCTTCCGAAGGTCCGAAACTCCCTCCTATGATGACTATCAGATCTTCAGGTTTGAAACAGTTTGTTTCGAGCAGAGATTCTATTGCCGCATGTTCAAACTCGTCTTTAGTCTGGCGCGGCGCCATCATTGTCGCAAAAACTCCGTATGAAAGAGCGAGTTCTCTCATTGAATGACTTTTGTAGCATTTTGCAAAAATCGGCGCTTTGGGACGGAATGCCGCGATGTATCGACCGGTTCTGCCCGACAAAGTATCGATGACTATAGCCTTTATCGGCAGTCCGACAGAAGCGTCCACTGCTGCCCGGCAGAGTATTGCCGCCGTAGGCTGTGTGATGTTTTTCAGATTAATATCCGGTTCGGCGCCCAGCTGGGATTCTATTTCAATAGCTATTTTCGACATGGTTTGCAAAGCCTCTATCGGATAATTTCCATTTGCCGTTTCTCCGCTTAGCATCAGGGCGTCGGTACGCTGGTATATTGCATTGGCAACATCGCTCACTTCGGCGCGCGTAGGGCGCGGATGTTCAATCATGGTATGGAGCATCTGGGTAGCGATTATCACGGGCGATTTGCGTTCGCGACACTTTTTCAACAACATTCTTTGTATCCCGGGGATTTTTTCGGCTTCGATTTCCACTCCGAGATCTCCGCGCGCCACCATTATGCCATACGCATGACCGAGTATTTCGTCGATATTGTCAACTCCCTGCCGGTTTTCGATTTTCGCGATAAGCTTTATATGGCTGTTATATTCGTCCAGAATTTTTTGGACGTCTATCAAATCCTGTTTTGTCCTTACAAACGAATGGGCAATGAAATCGACCTCGTTTTTGATTGCCCAGTGGATAAAATCAATATCCTTGGGCGTCAGTGATGGCAGCTTGACATGAACTCCGGGGACATTTATGCTTTTGCGTCCCTTGATCCTGCCGTCGTTCATCACGGTACACAGCAGATAATCGCTTGTCTTGTCGGTTACGGTCAATTCTATTTCACCGTCGTCAATCAGTATTTTTGACAGTATCGGAACATCATGCACAAAACCCTCGTAGTTAACAAATAATCTTTCTTCGGAAGATATTTTTTCCCTGTCGCCGGAAATTATCAGGATATGGTCTTTTTTTACTTCAAATCCATCTTCGCTATCCATTGCCGTCAAGCGCATTTCAGGACCTTTAGTATCAATAAGTATGGCGATATTATCCGAAATCTTCCTGACATTGCGAACTATTTCGTCAGCGCTTCCGGTAGTGATGTGCGCAGTGTTCAGACGGGCAACATTCATCCCGTATTTATACAGTTCCCCAATAAACGACGCTTCGCAACGCCTGTCCGATATCGTTGCTACAATCTTGGTTTTCTTCTTTATATACATAAAACTTTTATACTAAAAACAGATGCAAAGATATGACAAAAAAACGATATAAAGTTAAAAGTTAAAAGTTAAAAACTAAAAGTTAAGAGTTGAATATAGTACATTTTTTGCAATTACAGTCTTCTCTTAACTCTATTTGCCTCCAGAGCCTTTTCCCATTCCCAGGCTGTTTTAAGCATATCTTCGGTAGAGGTTTCTGCTTTCCAGCCCAGTTCTTTATTGGCAAAAGCGGGTTCAGCCCAGACCTTTTCGACGTCTCCCTCGCGGCGGGCTACGATTGTTCTGTTAACCTTAGCTTACGGAAAAAAAGCCTCCTGTCGTCCCGGCAACCGTAGCCTCCATCCCTCCCTTCCTCTCCATCCGTAAGCTGAAGCATACGGTTAATAAAGTGTCGTACCTGCGGGACTTGGCGGGGTATGTGATTGATACTCCGCTGCTCTACTCCTCTCCGTAAGCTGAAGCACACTGTATAGTAAAGTGTCGTCCTGACGGGCTATTCTTATCCTGAACTCAGGTTATATAATCCTTTAATCCTGCTTCAGACAAAAAAAGACGCAAAGCATTGGACGCCTGCTCCTGTTCGGCGTAGCGTCCCCGACAGCGTCAGACCTGCATACGATTGTCTAACACTTGAAATACCGGAACAGACAGCATGTCATATCTTTTAAAAATACAGGGCGCAACTTTCAGGAAGTTTCAATATACTGTTTTTCAGGATACCGACTGGGAAATGCAAGCCGGGGAAAACTGGATGATAGTCGGCGGCAGCGGTTCGGGAAAAACGACATTTCTGGAAATCCTGGAAGGCAGAGTTCTGAAAACAGGGGGAGAAGTAAGCCGTAATTTCGCCGGTACGGACACGGAGAATATTGCTTCGGTCTATTTCAACGATCCATCGTTCAATTACGGCGATTTTTACTGTCAGCAGCGGTACAATGCCAGCGAAACGGACAATGTCCTTACCGTTCGCAATTTCCTGAAACTGAATACTGCTGAGAGTTTTTCCGAATTGCAGGCTCTGGGCGTCGCTCATCTGCTTGATACGGAAATCATCAAACTCTCGAACGGTCAGTTCAAAAAAATGCTGATTGCCAAAGCTCTGATGAAAAAACCGCGTCTGCTTCTGCTCGACAACCTGTACACCGGGCTTGACAG
>JAIRZR010000010.1 GCA_031267155.1 Prevotellaceae bacterium
CTTCAGGAACTGCATCTGCAAACCGAAATAATTCCTGTCGGCGAAGAAGATTATATCGGATACAATTTCTGGTATGTGAACAGCGATAAATACAGTAACAATGTCCCCGCATTGAAAAAGTACGCCATTCTGAAGCCGGATGATTATTCGGACAAACAGCCTCAGATAACGAATTATAACAGTTTTGTGGCTCCGGTCAATACGGTGTGTCTCACTTTGCATCCTTCGACGAAACAAATCTGGTTTTTCGGTGGTCATCAGGACAGGATTGATATTTACGACGATTCCCTGAAAATTGTCCAGACAATAAGCGGCCCCAACCATTATAAAGTATCGTATGAAGCGGCAAAATCGAACTTTCCGATGTCTGTAACCTTCAGTGAAGACAAGGTATGAAGGGCTTATTCGGGCTTTACCGTTACGGACAGGTACGTCTATGCCATCTATGAGGGCGTTAACGGCAGTTCTTTCGACCCGGAAGATTTGCAATCGGTCGAAGTGCTCCAATTTGACTTAAAAGGGAATCCGGTGTGCAGTTACAAATTAGACCGCTTCATTTACACTGTTTCGATAGACAGCAAAGGCGAATATCTGTACTGCACCGCCCGAACGTCAGCCAGGGGTGAAGCGCACTTCATGAGATACAAATTATAATTTAAGTTTCATACGGGTATACTGTCAAAAAAAAGGCTATATTTAATTATACTCAAACGAAAATAGATTTTTACAGTACTTAAAACTATTCTATACTAATACATGAAATCACATAACAAGCATTTAGTACATCTTTTGTTAATCCGCATCTTCGTAAGTTGTAATAAAAATAAGTCAGTTAAAGACAGCTATCATCTGCTTGAAACCGATTCCTTTATTTTCGTTCGCTGTCAAAGTATACGCCTCATTAGTCCGCGTAAGGATTAAAGCGTTGTTATACAGTCATTGATCGTTCACCGGCAAATACTTAAAAAAACGCTTAAAAAACGCTTAATAAGATTTTTCTCATTTTTTTTGAGATTAAGCGTTTTTTTAAGCGTTTTTTTAAGTGGTCTGTTTTTTATTTGCACAAAAAAAATTGATGCGAAACGTTTTTTTAATATATGGATTAGAGATGCTTCTTTTGAGCGGTTTGTTCGTTTCCTGTAAGAAGGATAAGCGAACAGATGACGCACGAAAGATCGTATCGGAATGGACGGGAAAGCAGATCAAATTCCCGGACGGTATTCCATGTGTTGCAACAGGATCGGAGGTAGATTGTATTCCGCTGTCCAATCAATCATATAAGATATTAATGTATGTGGACTCCGTCGGATGTATCAGTTGCAAGCTACGGTTGCCGGATTGGAATGTAGTTCTTGCCGAAGCCGATTCCCTTTTTTCGGGAAAAGTCGATTTTCTGTTTTTCTTTCAACCGAAGAATGAACGTGAACTGGCGTATTTGCTGAAACGGGATGGTTTTTATCATCCGGTTTTTTTTGACCGGAAAAACCGATTAGACAGGATGAACCACTTCCCGTCACCAATGGAATACCGATGTTTTTTGCTGGACAGTGAAAACAGGGTCTTACTTGTCGGCAATCCGGCGCTGAATCCGAAAATATGGGAATTGTACAAGCAGCGCATCAGCGGAGAAATGCAGCCGGAACAGACAACAGTTTATACGACCGTAACGACGGAAACGCCGAGACAAAACCTTGGAATGATGAAAATTGGTAAGATTTACACATGTACATTTATATTAAAGAATACGGGCGAAACTCCACTTGTGATAACCGACATCCGAACTGTGTGCGGCTGTACGGTTCCGACCTGGAGCCGGCAACCGGTAGCGTTCGGCGCAACGACCGAAGTAAAGGTAGAAGTAACACCGGACACACCGGGAAATTTCAGAAAGTCAGTCACGGTGTACGGCAATGTAGAGAATACTCCGTTGCAATTGTTGGTAATGGGAGAAGTAACGGTTAATGGAGAATGAGGAATATGTCAATGAAACAATTAAAATAACAGGGGAAAAAGGACGGAAAGTTCACTTAATTTTGCAAAAGATACGGAACTCTCCGTCCCGGCTTCCCTCCAAAAAAAGAAAGGAGGTATTATGGTAAAAATACGGGATTAACCTGATAATTTTCATGCAAGGCAGAAAATTATAAAAGAGAGTGCGGGGAGCCGGTAGTCTTCCGATGGCTCTTTTGGCTTGAAGCAGAACAAGTTTACGAAAGCTGCAAGGCATATTACCAAATAATTTATTTATTAATATTTTAAATTTAATATGTATGAACAAAAAAAAGATTTTCGGCTTTTCAGCCGCTTTAGTAATCGTAGCAATAGCTACTTTTAATATGAATGTTAACTCGCTGGATAATGTTTTATCGGATATTTCATTAGCTAATGTGGAAGCATTGGCATTTGAAACAGAACCGTTACCTCCCAATGGTGTAAATCTAGATTGGCATATTGATTGCTATGGCAATATAATAAAGGTCTGTTATGGAGACGGAATGTTTCCTCCTTGCTAATAAAGTAAATGGATTTTACATTAAGTAAGTGTTCATAATTAAGCAGCATTATGCGAATAGTTTATTCTCAATCCTCTCCCAATTTCGGCCAACGCTCTGTTAGTGGCATAGAAAAGAGTTTCAGCGCAGGTGTAGTCT
>JAIRZR010000053.1 GCA_031267155.1 Prevotellaceae bacterium
TCATGTGCAATAGCCGCTACAGCAGCAATATCCGTAAGCCTGAGTATCGGATTGCATGGAGTTTCGACATAAACAAGTTTGGTGTTTGTCCTTATTGCCGCACTGACGGCGTCGATGTCGGATGTGTTGACTTTGCTTATTTCTATGCCCAGGTCGGGTATCAGTTCGTTGCTTATCTCCGACAGGGCTGCGTATGCGACGTCGCTGATAACTGCATGATCTCCCGACTTTAGCAGATGAAAGAGCAGGGCGACAATGGCGCTCATTCCGCTGGCAAAGGCGATGGCTGTTTCAGCGTCCTCCATCGCAGCCAGTTTTTCTTCCAGTTGCCGGATTGTCGGGTTTCCCCAGCGCGTATATACCCATGCATCGTTTTCGTCCATGCCTTCCACCGAAAAACCCGTGTCGGTTTCCACCACAAACGTAGTGGACATCACTATATTGGGAGCCGAAGCTCCGGTAATGGGGTCGGGAAATTCACCGGCATGAATTGCTTTAGTCTGTTCTCCACGGTATAGTATGCTTCTTTTTTCCATATCCTTATATTTTTGGATACAAAGGTACGCCTTTTTGCAATCGGATTCTATACCATTTTTATGGTATTTTTGAGTTTATCTCCCGAGCCATCGCTGCAGCCAGGGCATCGCATTTAGAATAGTCGCCGTCGGCGGGAATCCCTTTAAATTCTACAGCTTCAGCTACCTGTTCCCATTTTATGTCTTCAGCAAATTTCCGAAGATTTTTTACACCGCCTCCATTCCAGCTGAATGTTCCGAAAATGCCTGACTTCCTGTTTTTTAGTCCTGCGTGTGTGATTTCCCTGCACAGATGTTCCATAGCGGGAAACATTTCCGCATTGTACGAGCAGCTTCCCAGAATTATGCCCCTGTATTTCCAGATATCGCGTATGAGATACGAAATGTGGGTTTTGGACACATCGTGAATCCTTATATTTTTGACGCCGGCTTCTGCAATTTTTCGGGCGATATAATCGGCTATGTTTTCGGTATTTCCGTACATGGAGGCAAAGACAATGACAACTCCTTCATCCGCTTCATACCTGCTCCACCTGTCGTACAGGTCGATAATGGTTTTCGGATTATCGCGCCACACGGGACCGTGTGTCGGGCAGATGCATTTGATTTCCACGCCGGCGAGTTTTGCAAAAGCTTTCTGCACCATTCCCGAATATTTTCCTACAATATTGGAATAATACCTGAGCGCCTCGCCTTCGTAGAAGTTAAAATCAATTTCATCATCGAAAATTCCGCCGTTCAAAGCTCCGAAAGTACCGAAAGCGTCTCCCGAAAACAGGACTTTTTCCGTCCTGTCATACGTCATCATCGTCTCGGGCCAATGCACCCAGGGCGTCATGACAAAACCGAGCCTGTGATATCCGAGGTCAATCGTTTCTCCCTTGCCGACGTCCAGAAAATTGGATGTTGCGCCGAAATACGACTCGAAAATTCTCCTGGTGTTTATATTGCCGACGATTTTGATTTCGGGATATTTCTTCAGCAATCCGGAGACTTCGCCTGTATGGTCGAGTTCCATGTGATTGATAATTAAATAATCCAAAGTTTTTCCTTCAAGATGCTTTTCAACAGTATCCAAAAAACTTCGTCCCGCACTGAAATCAACAGTGTCAATCAAAGCTGTCTTCTCATCAACAATGATATACGAATTATAACACACGCCTTCGGGAAGGGGCCAGATGTTTTCGAACAGAGCCTTTCTGCGGTCGTTAACCCCTGTCCAGAATATTTTATCTGAAATCTTTATTTTGCCAAACATTTTACTATATCTTCTCCTATACCAATTTTATAACCTGATGAATAATATATTATTCCTCCGCTGTTTGTCAAAAGCAGCGTCAGCGGGAAATTGTCATTGAAATCCAGTTTCAAGGTCGATACCGTTTCGTTCAATAAGGTTCGCCTGCTATCGACTCCCCAGGCATTGTTTTTGGGGAGATTTTTAAATACCGTATGATCGAAAGCGGAACTCAGCTTGTCGTCGGGAACGAGGAACAGTATTCCGCCTCCCCATTTGTTCAGTTCGTCGCCCTGAGCGGGCAAATCCTGCAAAACATGCTTTGTCGGTTCCCTGTCGGGATCGGCAAAACACAGCATAACTCCTTTCCCGTCAGACAAATCTTTCAGGGTAGTTTCCCTGCCGCCGGACAGAGTGATCTTAGTATTCATGTCGATTATTCCCAAAACCTGTACCTTACTGACAATCTCCGGCATTTTTATCTCCAGATTAAGCGACTGGTTTTCCTTTATCTCAAAATATTTATTGTTGATTGTAACCGAACCGTCGCTTGCCCTGCTTCCGATCATCAGCCTGTAGTAACCTTCGTCAACAGAAATTGTTGGAGCATTTCTGCGTAAATTCAGCGTAACGAAATCTCCATCCTGGAAACGCGCCAGAGAAAAATGTGTTCCGTACTGCGGTTTAAGCAGATTTTCCTTCGCGCTGCCGAAAGTAATTTTTGCCTGCGGATATATTTCCCTGATATCGTCTTCAAATTCAGCGTTCTTCCATTCCCCGTCATAATATTGCGGACGGCTTGTCGCCGGATTTAAACGGGCTGCAATGCCTGCGCTCCGGCACAGCGAAACGAAAAAGATATTGCGCGAATGTTTATCTGCAATTTCCATTTCGTACACTCCCCGCGGCGTAAGGGGACATTTGTAATAGTTCTGCTGATCATCTGTTTTGATGCCGTTTTTCACAAAACTGACTATTTCGCCGACATTTTCACGGACATGTTCCACTATGCTGCTATCAAATTCCTTCTGGAAAAACTCTCTCCATGGACGGATGATTTCCCTTGATATTCTGGGAGAAAGAAGAGTCCGGGGGATTATGTCTTCCGGAGTATCGGCTTTTATGCCGATCCTGTGAAATCCCTGTAAATGACTTGTGAGTATCGATTCTGGAACGTCGCGCAGGTCTTTTTCCGAAACTGCCGACAAAAGCGGAAACAGATACTTGTCGTCCCTGTTTTTTTCGATGAATTTCTTTATCTCCCTCCAGTTTCCCTGCGCCGAATTTAGATATTTCCATGTATCATCGGCAGACAGGTTTATACCCGATGCAAAATTCCTGGCGGTCTGCTCATCTATGAACGTATCCATATATGCCTTGCGTATAGAATCTTCCAGACGACCCCGCCTTCCATTTTCGGCAGCGAGTTCGGATGATACGCCTCCGACTTTCTGTTCCACGGGAGGAATTATTTCGTATTTGTCTTCAAAACTGTCTCCTTCCTTTTTGTTTAAAGTAAGTGTAACGCTCCTGTCTTTTGGCGATGAAACGGCGTATCCGAAAATCCCGTCCCTGCTTGCCCATACGAGCACATCGCCCAATCCTGTGTATATCGACGCTTTACCTTCAGCGTCTGTCAGCGATTCGACAATAGGGTAGTATTCAGCATAGTTATACACCTTGAATGCAATTTTTGCGCCGGCAACGGGCTTGCCTCCGGCATCAATTACCAGGGCTTTTGCCTCGCGGACATCGGTATAGTTCGACAGCAGATTGATAGTCGAATACATTGGTTCGTCAACATTCTTTTCTTCCTCGCCGGTATATTTGCCGAAAACATTCGTGTGAACCATCATCGCCCTTTTGACCGGCGCGGCAAACCAGGCTGCATCCAGTACCGGCTCGGGTTCGCAGGCTCCCATGTAATGCCATTTGCCGTCAATCCACACTTCGACCCATGCGTGATTGTCGTCGGTATGCGCCCAGCGTGGCGTATAGCATTGTCTTGCAGGGATTCCCACTGCGCGCAGGGCGCTTGTCGTGAAAGTCGATTCTTCCCCGCAACGTCCCCATGCTGTTCTGACCAAATCCAGGGGAGAGGAAGTTCTCCCGTCCGTGGCTCTGTAGTTTACTTTTTCGTGACACCAGTGATTCACTTCAAGGGCGGCTTCTTCCATGCCAAGGTTCTTTACACGGTCTTTCAACTCGTTGAAAAAGACTTGCCTTGCAGAATCCAAATTTTCATTGTTGACGCGGTAAACCAGGACAAAATGACGAAATATTTCCTCCGGTATTTTCGCGCCCCATTCAAAGAAATCGCGCGCTTCGAGAGCCGTACGTACCTGAGAGAGATAGAAATCGCCATCGTAATCGGCTAAATCGCTTAAAGGCATGTATGCAAACAAAAATTCCAGAGCTTCCCTTTCTTCCAAAGTCAAACCGGGCTTGTCAAAAACGGAAAAAAGCGCCTCGGCTCTCCCCAGACTTAATGTTGATTTGCGTTTTTGAAAGTCTGTTTTTACCTGTTCACGATATTCCTTATCGGAAAAAAAGCTCTTTTCAACCTGCTGACATGATATTGTCAGACAGATAAATGATGCTAAAAATAAAAAATATGATACCCGTTTCATCTTCAAAAATTATGTTATAAATCGCGGGCAAAGTTAGCGGATTTTTTTATTTATGAAAAAATCTATACCATGATTTATATAGAAACTTTCAGATCGGGAAATTCCCGACAAAACTGCCGGGAAATACATTGTCAAATTCACGTAAAGCAACTTAATCGACCACTTTGCACACGGTAAATATACAGAAAAACATAGCGATAAATAGTCTCAAGCAACTGTTTTTTATTGTCTTTTTTCTTTTCTATGTCGATTGCAAAATTATCTGTACCTTTGAACGATTTTTTGACAATTCAGTATCACGATTGTTTAGAATCATTTAGTAAGTTGATTTATAAAAAGTTGATATGACAGAACAGATAGAAAAGATATTAGACGAACTCAAAGCAATTCAAGCAAAACTGCCTTTGAGATATTGATTCTCCCCCTTTAGCAGAAACATTTCATCTTCATTAGTAATCCCGTTTCCTTCTGAAACATCCTTACCAATGTTATATCCTTTAAACAGCATAGCTTCATTCTCCTCCTGCAATCTTTTAACTTCATCCTTGAGATTTTCATTCTCATCTGGTATCATTCTTCAAGGAAGGAAAACTGAACGCCAGAGAAATAGTAAATATACCGTTCCTCCTCGGCGCAAAGTGGGATAAGGGTGCTATTGTGCTGCTAAAAGAGCAGGATTACCTCACAACAGCAAACCACTGGAAGCTGAAAAGGATACTTCAATGATGAAGCATTGATTGAACATGATAAAAACCGTACTGTCTTCAACAATAATGAACTTGATTTCAAACTGGAATATGTAAGGAAACAAAAGGAGCATATATGGATCAGTCCTGACGGTGAAGAGAAAATTTTACCGTCATACCACTTATTTTTAATTGCTTAACCCATCCTATTGATTACAATTAACCTTAGCTTGTGATAGCCGAACAGAGTGATTCAACGAGTATTTGCAGATTTGTATCGAAACGGGAATCGTTCCCTTTCTTGTATTTCTTGCCTTTGTGGTTTACGTTTTGCTTATTGGAGTACGGAACAGGAATATTCTACCTGCGGGTTCGCTGGTTTCACTGCTGATATTTGCTTCGATGTCGTATCCGTTCAATGTATTGCCCTTTGTGATTGCTTTTGTGTTTTTGTCGACGCTTTGCATGGCGGACAGCAATAATAATGTAGACGACGAAAAAGCCAAAAAGCCATATCCGAAATTTGTAGTATGGGCTTTTCTTATCACATTTCCCATGTCCATCATTCTTTTATCCAATTCGTCTCCCAATTCTCAATTTTCAATTGAATTACGGGGCGCATAAACAGTGGAGAACAACACAAACATTACCCGGTATGGGTTTATACAGGGACGCCGCCGAAGAATATTCCAAACAGTATCCATATTTGCAGGACGAAATAAGATTTCTGTTCGAATATGCTCAAAGCCTGTCAAAATCGGAACAGTACGGCAAAAGTAACGAAATATTTCGTCAAGCGATGCAAATCAGTTGCGACCCCATGCTCTACAATATCATGGGCAGAAACTGTCAGGCTCTGAAACAGTACGAACAGGCGGAACAAAGTTTTACCAAAGCAATAAATCTTGTTCCAAACCGCCTTTATCCCCATTATCTGCTTGCAAAACTGTATCATGAAATGGGACTGAAAGACAAAATGGAATCGGAAATAAACATTGTCATGACCAAACCGCCAAAGATGGAATCTATGGCAGTGAAGGAAATGCGGGAAGAACTTATTCAATTAACAATGAATAATTAACAATTAACAATGATGTGCAATAAAATTTCTAAAAAAACGGCGAACAGTTTTATTATGTACGCTTTCGTTTTATTAATCTCCGGTTCGCTATATTTCACATGGCGGCATTACCGGTGGAAAAATCCTCTCTGGTCACCTGAAATAAACGCCGTCCTGTTTATGGCAGGCGATAACCGTCCGGAACTGGAAAAAGTTTTAAAGCATTACAGTAAAAATCCTTCCGACAGTCTGAAACTTCTGGCAGCCAGGTTTCTTATTGTCAACATGCCGGACAGGAAGTCGGAATATTACGACGCCCCGCTGGAAAATGTTGCCACGGTATTATTGAGATGGACAAGTTCGTCGGACAAAAAATTAGTCATGGATACATACGGACTTGGAGAATTAACTGTCCGCGAGGATGTAAAATATATCACTGGCGACTATCTGATTGAGAATATTGAGCTGGCTTTTAAAGTCTGGAAAGAACAGCCCTAGGGCAGGCATATTCCGTTCGACGTGTTTTGCGAGGATATTTTGCCATACAGGGTAAGCACCGAGCCTCTTGAGAACTGGCGCGCCAAAGCGCTTGCAAGTTTTTACGATATAAACCGTTCATTTAGGGAACAGCCGGATATTTCCGCCGTAGAAGCCTGCACGCAGCTCAACAAACTCCTGCCGCAATTCAGGATTGATAAAGATTTTATCCCAAAATGTCCATTAGGGAGCTACCCATCGCTATAGCTATCCCCCCCTATTTTCTAATGGACACCATTAGAAAATAAGTTTGATAATATATTGAGATGTATAAATTTATATCTCAT
>JAIRZR010000105.1 GCA_031267155.1 Prevotellaceae bacterium
CAGCCTGCTACAATACGGCAAACATATCCGGCGGCGACCACTATATCGGCGGCATAAGCGGAAATTCCACGTCCACCATCAGCTCCTGCTACAGTATCGGCGCAGTATCGGGCAACGGCGTCTCCATCGGCGGTATCTGCGGAAGGATTAGCGGCAGCGGCAGCGTTACTGCCTGCTACTGGAAAGACATACCCGGCGATAAGGCGGCTTACGGCACAGGCAGCAGTTCCAGTAACGCGGGCGCAGGCATCTTCGCCGCCGGAGTTTGGCCCTCGTCGGCAGAATGGGGCAGCAGCAACTGGAAAACGCTCGGCAGCTGGAATGACGGAAATCCGGTATATCCACGACTTGCGTTCGAAGACTGATTCCTTTTGTCTGAATCAGGATTTTCAGGATTAAAGGATTGGCAGGATTATTATTGTCGCAGTGTTTGACTGCAAAAAAATCAAAAGGGGGCTTTTTCACAGGAAAAAGCCCCCTTTTTAATTTATACATCAAGTGATTAACAATATTCTGGATTGCTTAGCTTCGCTTATAATGACGCTTTTCGTAAGTGATATATTAAGAGGCTTTTCTGGATTGCTTTACTGTGTTCACAAATTTAATTGCCACGCCCAATTGCCCGTCAGGGCATCCATATCAATAGAAACAACACACACCACAACCCCGTTAGGGGTTGAATCAACCGCAGGTTGAATGCCGGGACATTTTATAATTCGGATGAGAATGCGGTAAACAATTTCACCACTTGCTATCACGTGCAAGCCTTAAAAGGCTTGTGACGGGAGGTAGATGGTTTTCTATTGATATTCATCCCCTGCGGGCAATTGAAATGCGGAATTTTGTCATACACCCCATTTTATCTGTATAGCAATTTCAGGACATGACACATACTTTTAGTTTTTAACTTAAAAAAAACCTTCGGATTTTATTCCGAAGGTTTCAAATTAACTTAAAAATTTATTTATTATGAAAATAATTACATCATTCCGCCCATGCCGCCCATGCCTGGATTTGCGGGAGCATGATTTTCTTCTTTGATATCAACCAGTACGCACTCTGTTGTCAGGAACATTCCGGCAACGGAAGCCGCGTTTTCCAGAGCTATGCGGGCAACCTTTGTCGGGTCGATAACGCCGGCTGCGGACAAATCCTCGTATTTGTCTAAATAAGCGTTGTATCCGTTGTCTCCTGTGCTTTCCTTCACTTTCTGAACGACGATAGAACCTTCCACGCCTGAGTTTTCAGCTATTTGACGAAGCGGCTCTTCGATTGCACGTTTTACAATCTGGATACCGGTGTTTTCGTCTTCGTTATCGCCTTTAAGATCATCAAGAGCATCAATTGCGCGAATATATGCAACTCCGCCTCCTGCAACAATACCTTCTTCCACAGCGGCACGTGTTGCGCTGAGAGCGTCATCTACACGGTCTTTCTTTTCCTTCATTTCAACTTCGGAAGCAGCGCCAACATACAGAACAGCAACGCCTCCGGCAAGTTTCGCCAGACGTTCCTGCAGTTTTTCGCGATCGTAATCGGAGGTAGTGAGTTCTATCTGTTTACGAATCTGGGCTATACGGGCAACTATCGCTTCTTTTTCACCTGCGCCATTAATGACTGTGGTATTTTCCTTATTGATAGTTATTTTTTCAGCCTCGCCAAGCATCGAGAGATCGGCAGTTTCCAAAGTCAAGCCTTTTTCTTCGGAAATAACCACGCCGCCAGTCAGAACTGCGATATCTTCCAGCATTTCCTTGCGACGGTCTCCAAATCCCGGAGCTTTAACCGCTGCAATTTTCAACGAACCGCGTAAACGGTTAACCACCAGTGTAGCCAATGCTTCGCCGTCAACATCTTCTGCGATAATCAACAGAGCGCGGCCCTGCTGTGCAACCGGTTCGAGTATCGGGAGAAGATCTTTCATTGTAGATATCTTCTTGTCGGTGATGAGGATAACGGGACTGTCCAGTACCGCTTCCATTTTTTCGGTATCGGTCATGAAATATGCCGAAAGATAACCTCTGTCAAACTGCATGCCTTCAACCACTTCAACAACAGTATCGGTGCCTTTGGCTTCTTCAACAGTGATAACGCCTTCCTTGCTGACCTTAGTCATTGCTTCGGCAATAAGTTTTCCTATTGCCTCGTCGTTGTTTGCCGATATGGCAGCCACCTGCTCTATTTTTTCGATATCGTTGCCAACTTCCTTGCTCTGTTCCTTCAAGCTTTTCACAACAGCGACAACAGCCTTGTCGATACCGCGTTTCAGGCTCATGGGGCTTGCGCCTGCCGTAACGTTTTTCAAACCAACGTTAATAATAGCCTGAGCCAGTACTGTGGCAGTAGTTGTTCCATCGCCTGCCAAATCTGCCGTTTTGGAAGCAACCTCGCGAACCATTTGAGCTCCAATATTCTCATAAGGATCGGGAAGTTCGACTTCTTTTGCAACAGTTACTCCGTCCTTTGTAATCTGGGGAGCGCCGAATTTTTTCTCAATCACTACATTACGTCCCTTGGGACCCAATGTAACCTTCACTGCATCTGCCAGTGCATCAACACCGGACTTAATCAGGCCACGTGCCTCTATGTTAAACTTTATTTCTTTTGCCATGATTTTAAAAAATTTTTAAAATTCTACATTAATACTTTCTTTTTTACGATTTCAGATTATAGCTAAAATGTCTGAAACCCGCATAATCATATAATCCTTACCTTCTACGGTAATCTCTGTACCGGAATACTTTCCGTACAGAACTTCGTCGCCTGCCTTAACCTCCATGGGTTCGTCCTTTTTACCCGGTCCGGCTGCTATAACCGTTCCTCTTTGCGGTTTTTCCTTTGCGGTATTGGGGATATAAAGCCCGCTTGCTGTTTTTTCTTCTGCCTCTTTAGGCTCAATCAGAACTCGATCTGCTAATGGTTTAATATTTACTGCCATTTTTTTATTATTTTTAGTTAAACATTATTAATATTTATCATTTATTTTTAAAATTTCGATTTGCATATATCATAATTTGTGCCAAACTTTTTTTAGGAAGTTTTATCCCCGCAAAGTGACAAATTGTCAGGTTTTGCCGAATGTGAAAAATAAAAAACTGCCAAAATTTCAATCTGCCGTCAGTCTCGAACCGTAAAAAATAATTCAGGTGGGGGAGCCCCCACCTGAATCAAAACTTAACTAACCTATGAAAAACCAAATCTTACACTGCTCTATGATGCCATAAACGGTAAAAGGTTTAATGCTGAATCATTTTTTTGCCGGTAATATATGGAGATTTGTCTGTCAAATGATTACAATATCTATTAATATATAATTTCCTAATAATATGTGAATTAATAATATCACCCTTTCAGGGTTTTCTGTTATTTTCTATAATAATAACATCCCTTCGGGATTTTTGTGCCGATATTCAAACATATCCTTATTAGATAAACCCGAAGGGTTGGAATTATTATAGAAAAAAGCGATAAAGCAAATAATGTCAAACCCTGAAAGGGTGACATTATATTTGGAGTAAATTATGTTTTTACATACTTTGCTGTTTATTATTTTTTTACAGGAATATATATTTATTAATTACCTGTAATTCATCTAAATAAAATAGGTGGGAAACTTCAAATCCTTATATTGTCTCAAAAAAATTGAACGAATATTTTTCTCGAATTACCCATGTCGGTAACATTTTTGCATGTGAGTGTCGGCATAATTTCGAAATTATAGGCAGAACATTTCCCGTAGAAGCGGGAATCAACAAATATTTAAATGAAAAACTTTTTGATAAAAACAAGTTCGTAAACGAAATAGCTTAATTCTTTCTTGATCAGATGCTGCAAGTCGTCCTAATGGTTTTTTTCGTCAGTATCCGGTAGAACACATAATACACCAGCGGAATTATAATCAGCGACAGGAACATCGAGCTGACCAGACCGCCTATCAGTACCCAGCCGAGGCCGTTCTTCCACTCCGCGCCCGCACCGTGAGCAATGGCGATGGGAATCATGCCGACAACCGTGGCAAGAGTCGTGAGCAGTATCGGGCGGAAACGGCGGGCGGTTGCCTCCAGCAGGGCTTCTTTGATGGCGATGCCCTGCTC
>JAIRZR010000149.1 GCA_031267155.1 Prevotellaceae bacterium
CCAGTAACAAAACAGCCTTTTATTGCTATTTTTAGCGGGCTTTTGTTTGGCAAAGATATAGTTTATTTTTGAGTATGCAAAATCTGTACGACCAATAACAAATCCAGAGGCATGGAAGGCGCTCCGGGATTTCTGTATGACCAATAACAAATCGGGATGCCTCATCTTGGTGCTGTGTCGATAGATTGAAGCCCTTCAGGGGGTAGTGATACACGTAGCCCCTTTAAAGCCCCTTCGATTACTTATGCAACGGCCGTTCGCGTTTTTTTCAACGGTCGTTCAACGGTCGTTGCATAGGCATTTTGCAGATTTAAAAAGTTTGCCAAAAGTACGCTTTTTTTGCCAAAAAAGATGATTCATGTTTTTGATGCCGGGAATATCGGCGGAGTTATCCGCCAATGTCCTTTAAAGCGGCTCCAGTTTCCGTTCAGCGGTCGTTGCATGGAACACAAACGGAATATCAAAATAATACAGGTGCATATTCAGGGGGGGGCTGCCGGAAATGCCATCTTTCACGGGGCTATTTTTGTTGAGGCTAAATAAGGCCGTTTAAGACATTTTATTTGTGCCGGCGGACATTCTGCCGGAACGAGCACATAAGCGCCTCAAATCGCCCGCTATGGCACATGTCCATCTCTTAACGTTCCCCGGATACATCTTATTTTCCGGCTCCCAGGATTTCAAAACTATTTTGGTGAAAATCCTGATAGGTTCGGGGTTTACCCGGCCTCGACCGATTTTTTTTTGCTCTCCTCCCCTTATCGTTTTTATTGTCCGTTGTTATCGTTATTGTCCGTTGCCGTCATATGGGGCTGCAACTATGCTGAATTAATCAGCGTTCTTTAGCTATATGTGTGAAAATAGTGTGAAAACCGTGCGATTACTATTCAAAACGGGGGCTAATTATTACCGGCAATTCATAAACGGAGGGGGTAACTTTGGGTTATCCCCTCCGGGGGGGGGGGTATCAAAGGTAACACGCCGATAAGGGCGGATTTGATTCATTCCCTACCTTGGCAGCATTTTAATAACTTTACATGGCTTATCCGGTTTATTTTGGGGCGGATTTGTGGCGGCGCGATTTTCCAAAAGACTTGCAATCGTCCGCCGCTGTGATTCGACAGTTTCCATATAAAGCCGTATTGTTTCCCATACGTGCGCGGGAATTTTCACTTCATCTCTCATCGTGCACCTCCTTCCGTGCGGGCGTTGGCATTGTGTACAAACTCATTAAACCTTTCATTCAGGCCATTCCTGCTTAAAAAGTCGTATATCAAATACTTTTCATCCTCAACGATATTCCTCAAAGCCTCAAAATCCTTTAATAATTTCATACTGAATGATTCAGAAAACAAAGCCGCTCCCAATGTGTGGCTAAAACAAGTCAACACGCTTTCAATGTTTTTATGAAGCGGTGCATCACTTTGGCAAACAGGAGGTAATATGTCGCTTGCATGGTAGCCCGTCCGCTTCTTTCTCACATACTCACATATTACATCCGACCGTTTTACAAGGTATTCATTTAACTGCTCTAAATTCATACCCTCTTCCCCTTTGTCCGTGTCGTGGACTAACGACGTTTGCACGGCTGAATTTTTAGCCGACAAACTGTTTGCATTCTTATTGTGTTCCATTTTTATAAGAATTGTGATAAAGAGGAACGCCCGCTTTAGGTGTGGAATACACACTTACGACGGGCGTTAGTATAGTACATCGTTTCCTTTGTACCACCTTAGCGGGCGCTCCCTGTATCTTGTACAAAAAAATATTATTGATTTTGCCCAAGACCACGAATAAAGTTCGGGAAACTTCAATAGAATTTATGAGTTTATCATTTCCCTGTAATATAGCATATAATAAGTAAAATATAATATAGTATCCTTTATTGAACTAAACCTGTTTTAGTCCCTGATTTTCGACGGGCGGGACTAATTTTTCGTCAAACTTTTTCATTGCCTTACTTTTTAATTCATCCACTATCTTAATGTATGGACGCATCGAATCATAATCGGCATGTCCCGTCCATGACATTACTACTTCCGCAGGTATTTCGAGATACAGGGAGTTGACTACAAATGTTCGTCGCCCGCAATGGGTCGTTAACAGAGCATATTTGGGCTTCACTTCCTCATATCTGTTTGCTCCGATAAAGTACACCGTTCTCATCGGTTCATTGAATCCGGCTACTTCACCCATCTCCTTTAAGTATCTGTTCATTTCCACGTTCGAGATAACGGGCAATGCCTTGTTTTCCGGAAAAGCCTCTTCCCGGTATTTCTCCAGTATCGTCCGGCTGTATTTGTTTAAATCAATTTTCAGGCCGTCGACCGTTTTCTTTGTTATTACTCTGATGTGGTCATCCTTTACGTCGAGGCGCGTTAATTTCGCCACATCGGAATAGCGTAGCGAAGTGAAACACATAAAGCAAAACACATCGCGCACTCTGCTTAAGTATTTTTTTTTGAAGTCAAAATTATAAAGTTTCGTCAATTCGCCCCATGAGAGGTAAATCAATTCGTTGTTGGCCGTTTTGAGCTTCGGGTGAAAGTCGTCCGAACCATTCCTGTTATACCCGTTCTTTTTAGCCCATCGCAGAAACTCTCTTAACTGTTCGATGTTTTTTGCTACAGTAGAGTTCTTCATTCCGCGCTTCACTTCTTTGAATCGAAGCATGCAGCCAGGCGTTTGCAGATATTTTGTGAAGTCAAGAAGAACGTCTTCCGTCAGATCGCCGAATGTAAGACGGGGATTATATCTTTGGAGATGTCTCATCGCGTTTTCGTGCCGCATTACAGTTTTCTCGCTCCATGAGTTCATTTCCCTTGTTTTTTTAATAAAACTCTCGTAGGCATCAAATAATCCTTGGCCCTTCGCCTCGCTGTCCTCATGCAAAAGCCGGTCAAATTCGATGCGAAACTCGACTGCGGAGGGCGTTTTTCCGGAAAGCTCGAAATGCGCAAATACTTCATCCGCGACGCCTTCGATGCGCTGTATTTCCTTGTTAATGATTCCGGCCGATATCTTCCTCTTCCCGTGCGTGGTGTTATTTTTGCACCGTTGCGTCTCCATGCTCCATTTATCAATGTCTATACGGTAGCCTACATTGCGGGATACTATGCTGTGACTGTTATTCCACTTGATCCGGTAGCGCAGTTTTGCGTCCGGCTTATCCCGCTCCTTGTCGAGCAGGAACTGGCATATTCGCTTGATGTTCATTTTTCCGTTTTTTTATTCACGCGACTTGCCGGCTCCGGTTCTTTTGTGTACATATTGCCGCACCCGGTCAAAATCCATTCGGCGGAAACTCCGTAATCCGTTACGAGGGTTGCAATCCATGCCAGTTGCAGGATGTCGCGCGATTTGTCTTTCTCCAGCAACCAAAAGTTGCGACTGTTTATCCCGTATCTGCGGGTGAAGGTTTGCTTCCCCCTGATAACCTTTTTTTCTTTCAGGTCGTATATGGCCTCAAAGAAGCGTTCGACTATTTTTACTCCTTTTTCGTTTTGCATTTCGTATAATCTTTCGTTTATTTAATACTTATATAGTAAGCGTTTTTATATCTTTATGCGCTTATGTTATAATTGTTCTGCATCTTTTTGCGCTTGTATTGTAATTGTTTTGTATCTTTGTGAAAAATTTAATTCAGATGTTTATCAAAAAAATTACACAGTACGAATATCCGGACGGAATGCCCGCCTTTAAGATAACACGGACGACCGTTTATATTTTGGGCATTCCTTTATACCGGAGCATAATAAAGCCGAACGAAAGGGCAATGAAGAGAATTAGTGATAGAGGCATTAATCTTGAATTAATCGTTTAACCTCTTCGTATGTTTCTATTGCTTCAAATGATACCGGATATGTTCTT
>JAIRZR010000272.1 GCA_031267155.1 Prevotellaceae bacterium
ATTTCCTGTTTTAAGTCTTCAAAAAAAGCCTCCATGTTTGGATGTTTTAAACCTGCGGCATAAACATCGCCGAAATGTTTTTCAAATAATTCTGATGTACTCATGTTTTTATTTATTTATTTAAATTATTATTTATCATGTCTATTGTCTTGAAAATTTCATACATCACCTGCGGAACTATTGCATTCCCGAAGGCTTTGATGCTTCCGTTTCGCCATTGAGGAAAGGTGATACCAGCCAGTCGCCCGGAAATCCCATCATCTCGCCTGCAAACAGGGGATTGAGCTGGAAATCCCCGCCAGTCTGGAATGTTTTGTTCAGGTTTTCCTGATGGTTCGCTTTGGTCGTTTTGCCGGCATCCCCTGCTAATGGCGTTGGAAGGAAAACATTCGGTAAGCATTTCTGCCTGTCGTGGCATCTCCCTTTGTAATCCCTTGACTGCGGTGTCGGAAGCAGCCAGGTGCTCATGAATGTCGTTTTGCCGTTCTCGCATACTTTCAGTCCCTGCGTATGTACGGTGGGCAATAATGAAAATCCTGTCCCTTCTGTGGGGCGCACCGACGGCGCAAGCTGGAATAATAACCGGCTGGACGGTATATCCCGCACGCTCAAGATCGTTGCAGACCGTTTCGAGGATATATTCCTGCTCAAGTACCGTTTCCGTGTAATCCGCTTCGAACAGAGTTTTTTCACTTTCCACTTCAACCTCACTGCCGGGCTGTACCATGCTTGTGATTCCAGCAACGTTTTCACCAATAAACCAGCAGGGTTGGACCTCTCCAATAACCCGGATAATTTCCGGCCAGAGGTAGCGGTCGTCATCTGCTCCCTTTCTTTGTCCGGCAACGCTGAACGGCTGGCAGGGAAAGCCTGCCGTGAGGACGTCGATTCGTCCGCGCCATTCGCTAAAGTCCGTCTCTCTGATGTCTCCATATATTTCGCTTTTGTTAAACCAGTATTCGAGTACGCGCCGGCAAAACGGGTCGTTTTCGCACTGGAAGGCGTTTTCCCATCCCATCCATGCGGCGGCTAATTCCGATGCGCCGATTCCCGAGCAGAGGCTTGCATGTGTCATGGTTCCACGAGTTTTCTCAGATATACATTCAGGGCTATGCGCATCGCCCTCATTTCCACGGTTTCCGGGTAGATTTTTCTCTCAACGATGTAGCTGAAAGGGGTGTACACTTTTGAATCCCATTGCGCGTCTTTTGCCCTGTCTTCAAGTTGCTGCCTTGCCTTTTCCGTGAATTGCCGCCAGTCTTCGACGGCGAGGTTTGCTTCTCCCCATTCGCCGAGATGTTTATAGACGAAATTTCCCAGGTCTATCACGCGTTTTCCTGCCTTTGCCATGCATACAGCCCTTTCGTATGCTTCCGTCCAGTCCCTGTGGATTTCTTCCCGCGTTTTTCCTGCTGTGTACTCCGGCGGTGCGGCGGCGGGTTTTCCCCGGTTTGCCTTATTCTGCGCTTCGGAATACGATTTAAGCCAGCTGTTTGCGGAAACCACATTTATGCCGTAATAGCTTCCGTAATCGCCAAGCACGCCGGCATTAAGCGCTGTTTCCACTTCCGGCAGCGTAAGGCTTCCGTAGCGCTTTGGAATGATTTTGCAAAGCTCGTCGCGAATAAATCTGAAATCCTCATCCGGGGGCGTCTGTCCCGCCGCGACAAACAGATTTTGCACTATTTCCGTAAGGGGCGCTCTAAGCGCGTACGTGCCGATTTCCCTTGTTTTTAAATTTTCAGTGTTCATGCTGTTATTTTTAACTGTTACCGTCTAATGACCTTTGCGCTATTTCTTTAAGTTCTTCCGTTCTGGATTTTTTTCCCGCGGCGGGATTTTCTTTTTTTGCGGAACTTTTTTCTTTTGGCTGTTTCTTTAACCAGTTGATAAAATGCCTTCTGAAATCTCCAACTGTGTTGACATAGACATCTTTGCCGTAACCGCCAAGCTCTTTTTCGTTGCAGAATTCGTCGTAAAGGGATTTTAATTTTTCCGGCGCAATGCTTAATTTCATGCCGATATCGTCAAGCCAGCCTTCTCCGCTGTATTTTTTCAAGTCCGGAATTTCAAAAACTTCAATTCCGGAATCAAAATTCCCCGCGCGCGGGACCTCTCCTCTACTCTCCTCTACTTTCCTTTCCTTTACTCTACTCTCCTCTACTTTACTCTTATTGTTATCGGTTTGATATAACACTGTTATAACACTGCTATCGGCTTCTTTAGACTGTTCTGATTCCCAGCGTTTTATCATTCCGGCTTTTCCCGCCTTCGAACGCTTTTCGCGCAATTCATCAAGGGGCTTCATTCGTCGCGTGAGGCTCTCGGAGTAGAAGCGCTTACCGTCATCGGTAAAGGCAAACAGCCCGAAATCCTCAATTATCGACTTTATTTTATCGGAGCTTACGCGTAGATCAAAGGCTATAACATTATAATCTTTAATGCACGTGTAATCCGAACTCTCCCTTAACTTTTCAAGTAATATAAAGTATATGCCATATCCTTCAACTCCATACTTCATCCGCACGGCGACAATTTTGTCATCGTTACGGGCGTTTCCGTCATGAGGAAAATAATATGCATCCTTACTCATTGCGCGATAACCTCCACTGTTTAAATTCCTCCACTGTTTTATCCCGCTTTTGCCTGTTGCATTTTCTGCAGGATGTTACAAGATTTTCAATTGTATCTTCCCCGCCTTTTGAAAACGGGATTACGTGGTCGGCTTCCAGCTTGCCGCCCGCCTTGCCGCAATATTGACAAATGTAATTGTCTCTCTTAAAGACTTCCTTTATTAAACGATACCATTTTTTCACATTTCGCTGAAATAATCTTGCCTTTTTATTCTTTTTATAGAAAGGAATATCGCCCGCATCTATCAACAGGAAATTTTTATATTCTTCTACAGGCACAAACATCGACAGTTTTGCAAAAGAATGCTGTATCTCGACGCTTGTAAGAACCTTATATTGTCTGAAAATATCCTTATCGAACAGCCCCACCACACCGCAGTAGTTTACAATCTCCATCACCAGATTTTCCTTCAATCCAAAGTAATCGGCCACGTCAAAGGCACTACTTTCGTCCCACACAAGGAAACAGCCTTTTACTCTGTAGATTTCACATAAAATATAATCGTACACGGCGATTCCGGAACACCCGAAAGCGTTCTTCAGACGTTTTATTCTAATATCCATATACCTGTCGGTATCAGTATTATAATAATCCAACCCTGTTTTATTATTCGCCATCGTGTAACAAATCCCACTGTTCGTCCATCAGCTGTATGAGGCTGCAGGAATAAAAGGCCGTCCCGCTGTCATCAATGAAGTCAAACAGACCGAAATCTTCAATTATTGACTTTACCTTATCGATGCTTACACGCAGATCAAAGGCTATAAAGTCATAATCTGTACTGCACGTGTAACTCGAGCCTTCGCATAGCCGTTCAAGAATCGCGAAGTAAATTCCGTATCCTTCCATTCCGTACTTCATCCGCACCGCAAGAATTTTGTCATCGCTGCGGGCGTTACTGTAATGGGGAAAATAATGTTCATCCATATCTTAATAATTTTATTTCAATTCGATGTGTCGCCAGTGGGTAACTTCAATATTGCTTATTGCCCAAAAATCAACGGCAAACCCATCTTCGCTATACCTCGCTGTTGAAGCGTCACCCTCTTTATTGATGATTAAAACTAACTCTCCGGCGTCGGGCAGTTTCTTCTTGACGCTTTCTCTGATAGCCATTCTGATGCGGCAAAACAACCCCGATTCTGTTAATAGCCTGTTCGTATGTTACGCCGCTGTTTTCCAGGGAGAGAAACCATTTGTATGCCTTTGGATGGTTTTCCATCAGGTATTCAAACCGTGAAAGCTTTTCCAGATGCGCTCCAAAGCCGCAGAACATGCAGCCTGTGCGCTCAATCCTGTAATCTTCATAAATGGGACAGATGCGGACATCAAATAGACGTATGTATTCCCGTATATCCTTTCCCGTCCAGATTGAAAGGGGTTTGCTTTTCGATTTCTTTTTGTTGAAACTGTTGCAGCCGTACATAATCCATATGTCCTGCCTTAGACTGCTTTCCGATGCCATTTCGCCGGTGATTGAATTAAGTTTTGACGCCGGCTGTTTCTTTAAAAAGCTGCAGCATCTGTCCGAACAGCTGAATCTTTCGTTTATGAGGTATCTGTATTTTTCGGGCAGGAACCAATGATTATTCACGCCCGAATTGAACGTTTTTGAAAGATATATTTCACCTGACTTTGTTCCTTTCCTTAATTTGTAAATCATCATTGAATAATCCTTTGAAATCAAAGGGAAACCGTACCTGTCGATAATCTGTTTCAGATGCGTTTTCGGATACAGTACCGTTACATTGTCGAAAGTACGGACGAACTTTATGATTTCGGGATATTCGTTGCCGGTATTGAAAAACACCGCGGGGATGTCCTTTTTGATAACGTTCCGTATCAGATGCAGCAGTACCGTACTGTCTCTGCCGCCCGAAAACGATATTACGGGATTCGGTATCTCCCTGCAGAACTTTTCGATCGTGCCTGCTGCGTGGTCGATCTTCTGATTGAGATTCAATGACTGCAGTTTTATTAACTGCGCGGCTGTGCGCTTTTCTTCCGTTTTCATAACCACATTCCCAATTACATTACGGCTTCAACATCATGCCGCCGAACGGATCGAAATCCTCTGTTTTTAATAATCACCTGCAAAAAGTTCCATTTGATTTTTTGATTCAACCGCTTTTTGGCAGTTCCTTACGGCTACTTTGAAATAGCTGTCCTTCAGTTCGCATCCTGCTGCCTTCCGCCCGTCTTTAAGCGCCTGATACGCTTCGGAGCCTATGCCGAGAAAGGGGGTGAAAACCGTTTCTCCGGGATTCGACCAGAGATTTACGAGGCGGTGAATTACCTCCAGCTGCAGGGGCGCAATGTGCTTTTCGTCGCCCGTATCCGTTCCTTCCCTGCCGTTCAGGACGTCCGTCCGGCGGATGTCCATCCACACCGGCGAAGCCCACTTTTGCCAGACTTCTATCGGAAAATTCTGTTTGTTGATATGGTTTACCGGCTGCCATTCAGCCTCGTCGCCCTCCCATTTGCGGAAGACTGTCACGTATTCAGCCATTCCGGTACCGGCGTAGCTGCTGTCGGACGTCGCCGTTTTGTACAGCAGCCGCTGTGTTTTGGTGCGCTGCATTTCAAGTACGGGGTCTGTCCATACCGTAACCTTTGAATGAAGCTTGAAATTTTCCGCTAAAACAGCCTTCGTGTGTTCGCCGGTGAAGTCGTACATGCCCGTATAGCCCGAGCTGTTTTTATACACCCCCAAATCCTTCGTATGGCAGCACATCAGGCGTCCGGGCCTGAGTATCCGGTAAAGCTCCTTCAAAAGGAAGGCATACTGCTCGAAAAAGGCTTCGTGGCTTTCGTTGTTGCCCATGTCGTGGATGTAGTTCGAATAGGTAAACAGCGAACTGAAAGGCGGCGAAAAGATAATCAGATCCACGCTGCCGTCCGGTATCCGCTTTATTTCGATACAGGCGTCGCCCTTCATCAGCAGCATGTCGGCGGTCCGGTACTCGCCGTATTCGTAATCGGACAAAAGCCCGTACCGGCTGACGTTAACGTTGAGGTTCATCTCCCCCGTCATTTCGTCGAATGTTTTCTGTTTTCTTTCGACTGTCAATTTTACATTCTCCATTGTATCTGCTATTATTAAATAAATATTTACGGTTTCTTTGCGCCCGAAGCGGTGCGAGCGGCGAACTGCCTGATAGAACTTTTCAAAGCTGAAATCGGGACTTGCGAAAATCTGTGTCCCGCAGTTCTGGAAATTCATCCCGAAGCCGCAAATGGACGTTTTCGATATGAGTATTTTAAATTTCCCGCCGGCAAAATCCGACAGTACCGCCTCTTTTGTTTCGACGGGATCGCTTCCCTTCACTTCTTTTGCTTCCGGCAGCAGGCGTCGAAGCATGTCGCCTTCGCCGTTCTGCGCTATCCAGATTATGACCTGCCCTTCGGCGCTGTTCGCTGTTTTGGCGGCCAGCTCAAGACGCTCAACGCGCGTTTTCCTCAATTCGGCGTTAAAGCCGGTCGCATTCACGGCGCCGCGCGGAAACAGCAGGCCGGGCTGCGCTTCTGTCGCTGTCCGGAGTTCAGTTATTTCGAGCGGGGGAAGGATATAGTTTTTCCCCGTTTTCTCAAAGCCAATATCCGCGGGGTTGGAAAACATGATTGCCCAGGAAGCTATCCAGCCGTAAAAGTCCTGTTTCGCGTGCGACTTCAGCCGGTAATTGTTCATGCCTTCCTCGCGGACAAACCACTTTGAACGCATGTCCCGACTGTCCAGTATCCCCAGGAACTCGGAGTGGTTGCCAATTTCATTCAGGTCGTTCGGAGCGGGCGTTGCCGTACAGCAAAGCCTGTAAGGCGTGTCTTTAAACATTTTTATCAAAAGGTTTTTGTATTTCCCCGTAAAATTTTTGAGGATGCCGCTCTCGTCGAGTACGACGCCGGAATAATCCGCGGGATCGACATGCCCCAGCTGTTCATAGTTCGTTATAAAAAGCCCTGAACGGTTCTTCGCTGTTTCGCCTGCTTCTGTAACTTCATACCCGAATTTTTCCCCCTCTCCGACTGTCTGTTTCGACACGGACAGCGGAGCTAAAATGAGCACCCTTTTACCTGTGTGATAAACTGTCTGCCGCGCCCATTCGAGCTGCATGTTCGTTTTCCCGGAACCGCAGCCGGAGAATATCGCTCCGCGTCCGAGTTTCAGCATCCGCTGAACGCAATGCTTTTGAAAGTCGAACAGGACGGGATTCAAACTGTCCGGAGAAACGTCAAAGCCGGATTCGGCGTGCCGCCGTATTTTGCCTGCGAGTAATTTTCTGTATTCATCCATATCTTATATATTCCTGCTTAATAAATTGATAACTCCGTTCAGTACGCTTTCCTCGACGTCCTCGCGCGCTCCGGTGATTTGCCGCGTCATGTCGCGCTTTTCGGCGATTATTCCGTATATCCATTCGTCGACGGTATCCTTTCCGAGAAAGTATGTGCACTGCACGCTTTCGGTCTGGCCTATTCTGTGCGTCCGGTCTTCGCACTGCTCGCAGTCGGCGGGATGCCAGGGAAGCTCTACAAATGCAACCCTTGACGATGCTGTCAGCGTTATGCCCACTCCTGCCGCCTTTATCGAGCATATTATCAGCTGGCAGTCCGCATCGTTCTGGAACCTGTCGATATTCCGCTGCCGCGTCTGAGAATCGTCGGAGCCCAGAATCGTAACCGCCGCCGGAAAGAATCGTTTCAGCGTGTCGGACACTTCCCGCAGATGAACGAAAAGGACTGTCTTTTCGCCCGAATCAATCACGTCGCTTACATAGTCAACCACGTCGGCAAGTTTCCCGCGGGCGGATATGTTTTTCAGTATCCCGATGCGCACCATGATTTCGCCCTTCAGGGACTTTTGAATCTGTTCGTCGGAAGCCTGCCGGTAGCGCCGAAGGTATGTTTCGAGATCGCGCAAAGCGTCTGCATACTCCTTTCGCGTTGTTATTTCGCAAAGCACGGCGGCGCGCATTTTCGAAGGGAGCTGTTTCAGCACGTCCTTCTTTTCGCGCCGGAAAAAGCATTTGCGGCGCAGCAGCACGTTCAGCTCTTTCCAGTAGTCTTCGCTCTCGCAGAACCGTTTTACAAAGTTGGGATACCCGTCAAAGTCACTCATGCGGTCAATGACGCCAATCTGCGAAATCAGGTCCCTGGGCCTGTTTACTACCGGGGTTCCGGTGAGCAGGAGAATGTACTCCTTGCCGCTGCATATTCCCTTTGTAAACTTTGTCTGCTGTGTTTTCAAATCCTTTATTCTGTGCGATTCATCGACAATCACGGATTTGAAAAAGCCGATTCTGTCATTGAACTTGATGTCCTTTAAGGTCAGTTTTGCCTTCTTGCCGTCATCGCCGGTTTTCTGCCTTATTTCGGCTACGAAATACTTCCTCAGAGATTCGTAGTTCGTTATGAACACGTGCGCCATGCCGGCTTCGTAAAAATACGGGAATGTGCGCCTGACGCTGTCGTTAAGGACTATTGCCCTTTTTGCCGTCCACATGTCCCATTCCCGCTCCCAGTTTATTTTCAGGGAACTTGGACATATTACCAGGCAGGGAAAGGCGTTTGCGGAAAGTATTGTAGCTATTGCTTCGACGGTTTTGCCCAGTCCGGGCTGATCCCCGATTATCAGGCGTTTTTTCTGCAGGGCGTATGCTACTCCCTGTTTCTGAAACGGGAAAAGTTCGCGTTTCAGGGGTATCTCAACGGTCAGCTCCGGCATGTCCGGAACTGTGTAGTCGAAGTTTTTAAAGAGATCGCCTTCCAGTCCCTTCATGCTGAACTGATATTTGCGCGCAAATTCCTCCACGTGTCCGCGATATTTAATCGGAACTGTCCAGACTTTATTGATGTAGTCAAACTTCCGTCCTGGCAGCCCGCGGACAATCTCCGTCAGCCACGGACTGTAATCGTAGCTTATTATAAAACTGTTTTCCTTCTGTATTATCTGCCTCATACTTTTTTCAGTTAAAAGTTAAAAACTGAAAACTAAAAGTTATCGCGATGCAAAGCATGCATGCGGGCGTCAGCCAACTCTTAACTCTTAGTTCTTAGTTCTTAGTTTAATAAGTAGTTATTTATCGTTTCCATAAATTCGTCTAAGGAGCGGCAAACTGCATATTTATACCCGAACCGTTCGGCTTCCTTCTGAAACGCTTCCTGAGAAAGGCTCTGTCTGCCCTTCTTCGTTTTCATCTCGATGTAAAGACCGTGATATTCCGCTGCGGGCACGGACAGGAACAGGTCGGCTACTCCGGCAAGCACTCCCTCGCCCTTCATTATCGAGGCTTCCGTTCCCGAGCGCGCTCCCCCGTTCGGGATTGCGTAAAGCAGCATGCCGGGATACTGATACCTGAACCACTTTACGGCGGCCTGCTGTATTCTGCTTTCGTCGTGCCTCCTGGATTTGGGGACCTTAAAGTCTTTAAGGTCTTTAAGGTCTGCGGGGACTGTATTTAATTTATTGCTTTGCATCGCGATAACTCTTAACTTTTAGTTCTTAGTTCTTAACTCTGAAAAACAGGCTTCGCCGTCCGGCATTATGGACGTCTGCACGGACGGCATGCCTGCCACATTTTTAATTAATCCTCATACGCATCGTCGAATTCTTCTTCTTCGGAATCCTCATCAGCGTTTTCGGTATTCACGCCGCCGGTGTCCCCGCCGGCATCCCCGCCTGCGTTTTCCGGAACTTCGTTAAACTGTGTCCACAGATCGAAATCCACGTCCGTCATCGGCTCCGTCCATGTTTCGCCGGTGTCCGTGCGGCGAAGCTGCTTTATGTTCCTCTCCGGAGTGTGATACTCCACTTCGCAGACCGTTTCCTTCAATTCGTAGCCGGATGCCAGCTTATTGGAAAGATTGGCTATTCCTTCTTTTGTTGCGGAAATCTGGCTTGCATACGAGGCTACAACAGAGCGTTTCGACGCTTCCTCCCCGGCGAGCTGAAGGTTTTTATTCGCGAGTTCCTTTCCCAACTCTTCCTTTTCGTGCTGATTAAATTCGTGAGTCAGCACCCTCTTTACTGTTCTAACTTCCATTCTCTTGGATATTAAATTATTAATTAAAGTTTTTCTTCCGCTTCATTCCAGCGCCTTGCTATTTCGTCTCCAAGTTTTTTGGCGTCATCGCAGGTTTCCTTGAAATCTACATACAAATCCCTGGAAAACAGTTTTATTTTGGCAACCGGATAGATAGTCGAGCAGTGCGGTTCACTGACCCCCAAAACGATGCTGCCCTGTCTATCGCTGCCGACGCACGTCATTTTTACGTCTTTTGTATCGAAACTTCCTTCGCAGAGGTCCCATTTAGGTGTTATTTCCATTCTCTTAAATATTAAATTATTAATTATTATTAAACTGCTGCGCATCGCGCAACTCTTAACTTTTAGTTTTTAACTCTTAACTCCTCAGTATCCCGTTTTAGTTATTCTCAAATTTTCCTTTTCGTAGCTCAGGAGCGAACGCATTGCATCCTGCTGGTGCGTGAGCGCCCTGTTGAGACGCTCAATCCAGTCCACGAGATACCGTTCGTCCCTGCAGATGCCGTCCACGAGCGAGTTCTGGACTTTTGCGGACAGCTGGTTTGCCGCAAGCGTTTTACGGATCAGTTCTACTGTTTCGTCCTTCAGCTTTACGCTCAGGTGATATTTCGCGTCGGCAAGCATTTTGCCCGTCCGGGCGATGTACACGCCGAGGGCGCCAATCCTTTCAACGATTTCCTGCGGATCGTCGCTTACTGTTATCTCGGAAAAGGACTGTATTTGCTCCGCTTCCGAAAACAGGTCTTTGTGTGATGTGATACCGTCCATATTTATAATTTTTCTTCTATTTCCAACCACCATTCCGCATATTTTGCATATGCCTTCTGACATGGGAGCTGCGCGGAATATTCGGCTTCAGAAGACCATTTTTCCTGTTTTCTATGAAAATTCTGAATAATAAGATGAAATTTTCTCTGTCCACATTCGTTTATAAACGGCTTATCGTAATCTACTATCATTATACGCCCCGCACAATACCACTCGCGCTCCAGCTTCAAATAACATCCCGGATGTTCTCTGACAATATTTTGAAATTCCTTTTTCGTCATCGCATAAATCTTTTAATCCTTTTTAAAAATGCCGGTCTTTCCCGGCTGCCAGAAAATACGGTCTGATTGCCTGTCCGTATTTTCGCCTTCGCTCCGTCCGGCGACAGTTCCATTACTGACTGCTGCGCGTTTCGGCGTCTGTTCCGTCGTGTCAGTCCGAAAGCGGCAATCGCCCGGTCGCACCCGTACGCGCGGCATAAATGGAACCGCCGTTCTCCGGCGCTAATCAATGGTATGTCTTTTATTTCAAAATTCACCATATCCGCATTCCTCCGGTCTTCTGTCCCCGAACATCAAGTGCCATTTCATGGCGAGTTCGGAATATTTTCTCCTGCCGTCCTCATAGAGCGCCGAGCCTTTGCCGATGAATATCCTGAATACTTTGAAATTCACCTTGCTTATGCCTATCAGTACGTCCTTTTGAGCTCCGGCAATGTCCATGTACCACGCCCTCTGACGGTCGTAGTCAAAGAATTTTGCGGCATCCTCAAACTGCGACTGCGTGGTTGCGGCGGTCGATTTTATATCGCCTCCCCATCCCAGGTCGCCGCGCCAGATGTCCCACTTGCAGCGGCAGTCGAGTTCAAAGTCATAGCCCTGAAAGTCGAAGGTCCTGCGGGCGGACATTACTTTCTGTCCGTCCATCCGCGCGGAAATCATTCTGCAGAAATCATCCGCATAAAATGACTTTTTCATCCGCTCGGCTTTTTGAAAATCTTCGGCGCTGAACCGTTCGCCGTCCAGCGTGCGGGCGAAATAATCAACCCGCGACGGTTCGGTAATCATTGCATCTATCAGACTGCCGAACCGGTAAGCCTCCGTCAAATCGACCGCATCACGCGGATAAAGCTGCTGCTTAAGCCAGCTCAGGTCAGAGTTTGACACTTCTTTACGGGAATAGTAATTCATCTTTTTAGAGTTAAAAGTTAAAAACTAAAAACTAAAAGTGGGCTGGCGCAGGCATGCTTTGCATCGCGACACTTTTAACTTTCAGTTTTCAGTTTTCATTTTGCTTTGTAAACGGGTTTATACTCAATCAGCGGGGAATCTATTTTCTCCCCGTACTTAAGGGCGTATGCCTCGCAAAACCGCTTCATTCTTTCGAGTGTGTATTTTGCGATTTTGCCGCTGTCAAGGTTTTTGCCCTCTTTGTCGTACCAGAACTGCACGAGCAGCAGCCAGCCGCCGTTTTTCTTCACTTCGATTTCGTAGCTGTCCTTCACTTTGGGCGCCGCCTCCAGTGAAACTTCACTTTCGGCAATGGCGTCTATCGTTCCGGCTGTAGCCCGGAGTTCGGCGGCTTCGGCGGCTTTTTTTTCAGCCTCGGCGGCTTCCTGCTCAAGACGTTTGCGCTCTTCGGCTTCGCGTTCGGCGGCTTCCTGCTCAAGGCGCTCAAGTTCTTCGGCTGTACTCTTTGCCAGTTCCTGCAGCTCGCGGAGCTTTGAGGGGAGCTTGTCCGACAGTTCGCGTTTCAGAGCGGATATTTCAGTCCTGTACTGTTCGCTGAATCCGTCGGAAAGTCCCTCCACGCATTTGGCGATTATTGCGGATACCTCTTCGCCGTCGAATGTCAGACCGCCGAATTTCATGGGTTTGATGTCCGCCGGCGCAATGTATGCGTATTCCTCGCTGAACGATTCGATTTCGTTCCGCCGCTCTTCAATACTGTCTATCGTCGAGGAATTGAACTTGTCAAAAAGCAGGCGTTTCGCTTCCGTGAGGTCGGCAATGAAACTGTTTGATATTTTCAGTTCGATGCCTTTTTGAAGCTGTATTGTCAGGCGTTCCCTTTCGAGGCGCTCATGCTCGATGCGTTCGCGTTCCTTTTGCTTTTCGATTTTTTCAGTCGCGTATGCATCCCGCCTCCGCTGTATTTCCTGCGCGGTTTCGGAGACTTCCTTTTCAAGTCCCGTGAATTTCTTTTGCACTGCCGTAATCAGCTGTGTAAACGGCTTGCGGCGAATGTTCATCGCTTCGACGGTGGTTTTCAACTTGTCTGCAAGTCCTTTCATCTGCCTGTCCAGGGCGTCGCTCATGCCAGCCCTGTCAGCGTTTTCCAGCATCGCCCTGCCGGCGGCGCAGGCTTTCTCCCGGCTTTCCATGTTTTGCGAGAGTATTTCGGGCGCACTGCTGAAAACGCCCTGCATCCCTTCGACATCAAGCTGGATGTCTGTTACCGTTGCCGGTACAATATTATCTGCCATATCTTTTTTTAGTTAAGAACTGAGAGTTAAGAACTGAGAGTTGCGCGATGCAATGCATGCTGGCGTCAGCCCACTCTTAACTTTTAGTTCTTAGTTTTTAGTTTAAAAGGGTATATCGTTTAAATCTTCATAATCCGTTTCCTCTTCAGGGGATATTTCTCCTTCGGAGGGCGTTTCGTTTTTCGCGGATGCGGATGCGGCTGCGTCTGTCGCGGCTGCGCTCACGCTTCCGGCTGTGCTTCCAGCCTCGTCGCTGTCATCGTCCATCACCACATTGTCGCCGACGCGGAGTTTCGTGTAGGCGCGCATGGCGTGCTTGATTGTTTTCGCTTCAAGAAAACCGACGTCGATCTGCCCGCCGTTGCCGCCGTAAAGGGCGTTGGCTTTCCCGCCGAATCCGCGCTCCGAATAACCCTTGAGCCGTGCAATGTCATCCTCAAGCAGCCACTTGAAATCACGCCCGTCGCCGGGCAGAACTATACAGACGTAGCAGCCTGTTATTTTACTCGACTTTCGCGGGATTAAGGGGCGATAATCGACTGTCAGATCGCCGCGCTCGTTGGTGTGGGGCTGGAAATGGTCGCCCTCGTAAATCACCTGCGGGTTGCTCATGCGGATTATCTGCCCGCTGCGGATGCGGAGATTCAGCTCCCCGTATGCGCTTATCCGCAGGTAGCATACGCCTCCCCTGGGTTCCAGATATGCCTCCGATTTCGCTCCCGGCTGGATCGAAACGCCCAGCACGGCTATTTCCAGAAACGCGGCATAGCAGGAGATGTGGGTACATCTTTGCAGTTTTTCCTCTCCCTTTAATGCCTGTCTGTAGTACATCGCCTCACGTTCATAAATGCTTGCAGCGGTTTCGCAGTCCATTTTGTGTATTTTTTTCAGCAGACCGGTAAACTTTTCCTTTGCATCTTCCCGCTCCGACAGTTTAATGTTGGCAGCGTTGAGGCTCTTATCCTCTCCGGAGTTTTGATTCTGTCCCTGATTCTGATTCTGTGTCATAATCCTGTTCTTTAAAAAGGTAAACCAAAATCTTCGCCCGGTTGGGTTTCGGATGTTTCTCCATCGGGCCGGGTTTCGGGAATTTCCAGCCACAATTCCCCGTCCCAGTTTTTATCTTCCGGCTCCAGTTCCTTAAGCGTGCCGCAGATAAAACCGGAAATCCTTTCCCTGCCGCCTTCAAAGACGCGAAGGCTCACTCTGTTGTAGTGGCGGTCATACTCCTTAGCGGTAAATCCGTTCAATGCTCTTTCGAAATCAAAACTCTTTTTAAGGGTTTCCCCGTTTTCGCCGATGTCTTTGAATTCGAATGAAAATGACGCCTGTCTCACCTGTTCCGGCATTAACCGGTAACATACGCTTCCGATATACTCGGACAGGGTGTTCGATTTATCTGCCATAACGTGGACGGCCATCCACTCTTTTTCGGAATCGGAAACGCCGAGAGCAGTTTCCTCAATTACAAATCCGTTGATTGCTCTCTTAAAATTAAAATACTTTCTCATTGCTGTTGTTATTATTTATTTGCCCTCTTTCAGCTTCGGGCGTTGCTTCACTGTTTTTAATTAATTCGATTAAGTCTTTCAGTACCTGGCGGCGTATTCCCGAATTGTAGGCTGTATTCGGGCCAAACCATGCGCCTGTAATACTCCTGTCTTCGGGTTTGAACAGCATGAGTTCCGGAATCAGTTTATTGGCAACAGCGGAAACCCCTATCGACCCTTGCTCACCGGTGATAAAATCCTCACACCACGCCACGTTTTTTATTACGATACAAATATGCGCGCCGTTATAATTCGGCAGTATCCTGTCAAGAACCTTCAGTTTGCGCTCTTTCGAAAGTTCCTCTATCGTCTCCCAAATGGCGTATTCTTTCGGCGAAAGCCCGTTTTCCACATCCTGCCTGATTTTTTCTCTTAATTCTTCCTTTGTCATGATACGGGAAAAGCTTCAGGTTCGTAATCTCTGTTTACAATAGCTGCGATGTTTGCGAGCAATACATCGCAGCACTCGTTAATGCTTTTGCCCCTTCCGACGGCTGCCCTGTTGTCCGCCCATAAAACGAGCAGCAGTGTTTCGCCGATAAGGAATGCCGCCGACGGCTCAAATCTAACATTCGGAAACTGCTCTCTTGAGCGTTCAAGTCCGAGATTTGTCAATTCTGTCATGTTCATGATGTTATTTATTTAATTAATTATTATTCAAATCATCCAGCCATTTCCTCAGAAACTCAATGCGGGGAGCATACCATGCTTCAATGCTGTCGTCGGAAACAGAAAACCAGTAATAGCCGTAAATTTTATTGCCCGCTTTTATAAATTCTCTTTCCATTAATTCATGAAACGCATACCAGTTATAAGTATTCGGTATAATTCTCCCCGATATACCGCATAAGCCACTTGCGCGGCCTCTTTTCTTCTCTCTGCCTATCTCTTTAAGCATTTTTTCTATGATACCTTTTATATCCATGGCTTTAATTTTTAAGGGAGGTCTTTAAGGTCTTTAAGGTGCCTGCGGTTGAGTCTTTTTCTGACCACTCTGCGCAGAGAATCAGGTAGTTGATTATGTCATCAGTTTGCATCTCATATATGCGTATGTGTGTGTCCTCTCCCAGTCTGTTCCGGTTGACTGCGACTATTTTGCCGTCGCGGGAGTTGAATACGTCGTAATCGGTATTCCGCTCTATTTCAAGTATGTCCCTGTCTGTTAGCATTACCGTCTGTTTAATTTGTTTATGATGCCGTCCACGTCCATGCCGCAGATGTCTATAATTACCTCTTCCCCGTCGCTGTCGTGCCGGTTAATGACGTTTGCGTCATATTCGCTGTAATTTAACACGTCGTAATCCGTATTTTGCTCAATATAAGCTATTTCACTGTCTGTTAGCATTGCTGATTATTTTTTTAATTCCTTTATGTATTTTCTGTAAAATTCTCTGCCGTCAAGATTAAGAGCATCCTCTTTTGATATTTTATGCTCCGGATCGTAATAAATACTTATGCCTTCGCCAAAGGAAGATGACCACCTGGTTACATCCGAATTGTGGATTCTTTCCTTTGTGGGGATTCTTTCCTTTCTGTGTTTCATTTCCTTTGTTATGCCTTCCAGATCATCCCTGATTTCCCTTTCGTAATATTCGCGTTCCCGAATAACGTATTTCATTGATTCTTCCAGAAGTTCGTCAATATTATCCCCGATTATCCTGATGCTGACCTGCGGGTCTGCCGATTTTGTAATGTATGCCATTTTATATGTTTAATTATCAATTATTTAACTGCTATTTTTGTCGCTTTTTTTCCAAAGCTTCGCTACCTGACGGTTTCGTCATGCTTTATTTAATCGCCCGTTTCCGCCCCTTAAACAGGTGGCTAATAATGAGCTACTATTTTCTTTCCTCCAGAAGTCTCTTTACGTCCGACATCCGGTAGCGGACTTTGCCGCCAAGCTTAATACACTTAAAATAACCGCTTTTATTCCACGCCCAGAGAGTGGACAAATCCACATCCAGTATTTCCGCTACTTTTTCGCGGCTTGGATACGTCTCGGTATTCGCATCTGTAATTTGCTGCTCAAGCTCTTTGCGCGTTTTCAATACGCAGTAATCTACCATCTCTATCAATTCGCCCGCACTGAGCGTGATATTGATTTTCGGATTGTTTTGCAGTGTGTCGTACAAATTATTCATGCTCTTAACCATTATTCAAATTTCCATTCCGTAATAGAGATGATGCTTCTTTAAAAGCCCGTCCAGTTCCTCCAGCGTTTTTTCGCCGAGATTGCGGGCTTTCTGCAAATCAACTCTTTCCCGTTTAACCAAATCGCCAAGAGTTTCAATGCCTTCGTATTTCATGCAGTTCATTGTCCTGTTACTCAATCCCTGGTCGCGCAGTTTCGTATTCAGCAGCTGTAATTTTGCTTTCTCGGCGGCTTTCGGCGATTCTACCTTCCCCCAAATATCGGTTATTCCGTACTCGTTAAAAATCGCTTCAATATTTTCGACATCGACGACGCTGTGATATACGTATCCGTTCAGGTGGTCGCGAAAAGCCTGATTTGTGGATACTCCGAGGGCAAATATTATTCTTGCCCTGACTGTTGCCGAAACTCCCTGCGGAACCGCAGCCCATCCTACCTGGAATGCCCTCTTTTCAATTTCTTTTTCTACTCTGATTTCTTCCATTTTACTGATTTTAATTGATTCTGTAAATTCCATTTTGCTGTTTCAGGTCGATTGCGAGTTGCCGCTTTGCCTGTTGCGAGCCGTAACCGCCCGCTATCGCCTTTTTTGCAAGACTGCTCTTTTTCGTCAGTCCCGTAAGTTCGACGCCCCTGTATATGCCTTCGATTGCGTATACTTCGGCTTTTGTTGACCATTCCTGTCTGTGTACTCTTATTTCCATTTTCCTATTTTTTATCCGTTATTATAATTGTCCCTGTGTGTATCCTGCCAGCAGTTTTTCAGTTATGCGGAATCTTGCTATTCCGGCTTTCGACGTCAGGTCGAATCTGTGAGCATTTGTGCTCGGTTTCGATTCGTATGTTTCAAACATTCCGAAATCCATGTCCGCGAATTTTGCGTTAGCCCATGCATTTTTCAGGCAAATGCCGAACGATGACTTTCCTGTTCTGTATGCCGCCCATGCAGCTTTGAAGATTTCCGATCTATTGTATTTCATTTTTACTTTATCATTAAAATTTATAATCCTTTTCTCGCGTTTTGAAACTTTCATTATATTTGTACCTGAAATGTCTCATTTGCGAGTGCAAAGATAAGTCAAAATATATCAAATTGTATCTGTTTGATATAAATTTAACATAATTTAACATAATTTAACATTCGCAAAAAATGGAATTTATTGAAAATGAAATAGTTAAGTGAAAAATGGAATTTAGAATTAATGATTACGATTTGGAATTTTATCACGTTAATCAATGAATTATTAAATAAAATGTATCAAAATATATCAAAAATGGAAGACAAAGTAGAGATAAGAAAAAGGTTTAAAGAGGTATTTAGTAAGCTAAAACAGGAAAATTATATTAAAGGAGTTGATGATTTTGCGAAAAAAATAAACATTCATCAATCGAATTTGAGTAAAGTTTTTTCTGACGAAAGGAACGTTTCGCAGTCGATGCTAAATAATTTATTCCGTGAATTTAGCATCGTTAACAAAGAATACATATATGGGGAAAGCCGCGAAATATTGCGAAACGATCAAGAAATCGGAGATGTGTCCAATAGTACTGTTGTAGGAGCAAATATACACGGAAATGGAATAACGATTTCACATAACGACTTTGCGGGAATGATAGAACTCCAAAAAGGCTATCAGGAAGTGATTAAAAAAAATCAGGAACAGATGGATAAACTTATTGATATAATAGAGAAATTAAAAGGCTGAGATATGGATGAAAGATTAGAAATGATTAACCAACAAATTGGCGACATATCTGACAGCACTGTTGCTGGCGCGAATGTTAATGGAGACGATATAAGGCTTACCGCCAATGAATTTAGGTCTTTCGTTGATAGAATTATAAAAGATAATCTGGGGCAATGGATGGATCCAGGGAATGAAAATCGAATAAAAGAACTAGAGGGGCACTTTAAGGATGGTGGGCGAATAGATAAATCGGAAAAACAGATTGAAGAATTAAATAAGCAAATCAGCAAACTAACTGGAATAAAGACAATATTTTATTGGGTGTCGGGTTTTTCTTTTTTACTTAGTATAATAGCTATTTGCGGAGCGTTTGTGTTTAAAAATACGGTTATTGTTGAGGAATCTATAGTGTTAATTTCTGTTGGTATTCTTGCAACATTTGTTGTTGTAAGCCAATATATCCAAGTAAAGGAAGTCAAGGATGAAATCGCAGAAGTTAGGTCAACTGAAAAGGAGACAGAAAAGACTATTGCCAATATAAATGCGGAAATTAAACAAAAAATCAGAGAATTATATTCTACCTCTGAAATTCAGATGCTGGTAGGGGACGTATATAGTGAGGTGAACGTAAAGCAAGCTATTATTCATTATTTACTGGCACTTGAATACATGTTTGATGAAACGGATGAGATGGGGACGGAAATAGTGATTTCCCAGCTGAACGAACTTCTTAAAAATAAAAAAGATGAAGTTAAGCAAGCTATGGGAGACAGGATAATTTTAAGCAGTATACGCAGGATAAGGAACTCTACGGGCTATTTAAAAATATTTTCGGAATTTGAAGGTTGGATAAATAGAATTGAGTAGAATAAGATAATAATAGGATAAAATTAATAAAAACAGTACTTTTGTGAGATTTTATGAGATGCGTTATATGGATTTTTGTTGCACTTACTGTTTCTCTTGTTCTTATAGACAGTATTGGCGCAGGCTATTTTATCGGTCTGCTTGCAACAGTTTTCCTTATTTTTGTTTTTTTGGGCAAGAGTTACAGGAAGAAAGAATCCGGAGCGGAAAATTCATATAAAAGCGATGAGGTAAAAGGAATTAATGGAAAGGAGTTATACATGGAAACGGCAAAAACACAGGAAAGGCAAGTCGATAAAAAATACATAAACGGCGTTCCATTCTGGCTGCAGCAGTCGAATCCGGCAGATTCGGACGTTATTGATGTCGCTTCCGATCCGGTATGTATCATTACCGGTCAGGAAGAAGAGAAAGAACAGGCGACATACGGGGAAGAATATTTCACGGAAGCTCCATACTGGGATTTTCATTATGTATATTCATACGACGATATACGCAGGGCTTCGAAAAGGCAGAGGCAGTTTTATTTCTTTTTCAAAAAAAAATTTATGAACGGCGAATTTCCGGATTTGCAGGGAAATATGAACTATGCCTTTGTATTGCTGTACGATATATCAAACGAATATGACAAAACCGGAGACATTGACGAGCTGGAAAAACGGCTGAAATTGCTCGGACAGCATTATCACAGAACAAAAGCATACACAATTTCACTGCTGCTGAAAAAGATGAGGGATTCGGGCTATGGCGAAAGGGCGCAAATGCTGCATGAAAATGAATGCGAATACTGGAAACTTGGAGTAAAATACCGGGATAAACTGCAATTAAGCAGAGAGGAAATAAAGCATTTGAATAACCTGCACTGCAGTTCAAACAAATTTAACAGCATCGATTTTTGCATGACGGAAACAGTGAAGCTCTACCGGTCTGTTATAAACGAACTGGAAAAAAGACATGCGCACGAAGATGCGGCAATTTACGGTTTCCGGCAAAACGGAGGATACCTGTCGCCGGTTGTATGGAATTTGTACACTTTTATTTTCAGGCACTGCGAAAATGCAGTCAGGGAATATTACGGCTACGGCCCAAAATTAAATACGAACGAAAACGAAACAGTCTATAAATCAAAAGTTGTAATCGACGCGATTGAATTGATACCGTCTTTTATTCATAATATCCTGCCGCCGGACAGGGACACGGAATTGATTTTAAACCGTTACTGTCCAAACCGTTGGAAAAAGCGGATAAAAAAACTTGAGAAAAATTATGAGAATGGCAGCCAGTTCTTAAACGGCCTTATCCGGATGTGCCCTCTGGACTGCATTCCGGAAACCGTTTTTTATGACGCCGCAACATTTATGCTTAAACGCGATATTGAAACAGCTATAAAGCTTTATCTTTACTATCTGAGCGGCGCTGTGCGCGACCGCCTGACGGCAACGGAGAACATACTGCATTTGTTGACCGGAAATCGGGAACCGGACGAAGATCCCGTACTTTCGCGGGCATACAGTTTGAATATTGCAATAATCAAACTGCTTAAACACGGGCAGATACAGACTTTTAAGGATATTTTAACAACGTTTGTGCAGAATAATGACCTGAGCAAAGCGATAGACAGCGTTCCTGACATATACAGGAAAAAAATACGGATAGACAGCGGACGGATAGAAAAAATACAGCGGCAGCACGCCAAGTCGATATCGGTTCTTAACGAATACATGGATGACGGAACAGAGGATGAAAACGTGAGCGGCAGCAGTGACGCCGGCAATAGCGTCGAATTGTCCCCTGAAACCGGAAATGCCGGCATTCTCTTTTCGCAAATACAGACTGCCGTACTTTCCATGTTTGAAAATGGCGGCTATTCAGTACTGCAATGCGACGTCGAAGCATTTGCAAGGTCGCAGGGGGCTTTAAAAAATCAGATTGTCGGAAGCATTAATAATATATGCTACGAACATCTTGATGACGTTCTTATAGAGGAAAGCGAAGAATATTATACTGTGAATCCCGAATACTGTAGAATAATACATGCATTATGGAAATGAATATCAAACCAAAAGAAGCCACATCCATTATTAATTCCCTTATTGGCGGAGTAGTTCCCGGTATTGGCGTACAGCATATCGCAGTCGGGCGGACAGAAGAAATAAGCGCCGTACTGTCTGCCATGGAAGATGTGAAAAACGGATTCAGTACGGTGAAATTCTGGATAGGCGATTTTGGCTCCGGAAAATCTTTTATGCTTCACCTGATCAACACGGTTGCGCTCAAACAGAAATTTGTCGTATCCAATGCCGATTTTACGCCAACTAACCGGCTGTATGCCAACGACGGGAAAGCTCTGTCTCTTTATACTGCCATCATGGACAATCTCTCGATACAGGCAATACCGGAAGGCGGCGCACTGCCCTTTCTTCTGGAAAACTGGATTGAACAGTCTATTTCACAGGCGGCAGAGGAAAGTGGAATATCCCCGGCGGAAATACGGGAAAAGCAGCATATAGACCTGATTCGGCGCAGGATTACGAAAAACATTAATACTTTTACCAATGTTGGCGGCTTTGATTTCTCTGCCGTAATAATAAAATATTACGAGGGGTATATTAATTTTGACGATATATTACAGCGTAATGCCCTGAAATGGCTGAAAGGCGAATATCACAGCAAACTTGAGGCAAGGCAGGACTTGGGAGTTCGGGAAATTATCGGCGACCTCAACTACTACGACATGCTTAAAAACTTCTGCAAGCTGTTCGTAAGCATGGGGTACAGCGGATTCGTGATCAATCTTGACGAAATGATCAATCTGTATAAAATCTCCACATCCGTAATGAGAGAAAAGAACTACGAAAAGATTCTTGCCATATACAATGACTGCCTGCAGGGCAAAACATCGGGGATGTATTTCAATTTTGCAGGAACCGTAGATGTGCTTGAGAATCCGCGGCGCGGTTTTTTCAGTTACGATGCCCTGAAAACAAGGCTCGAATCCAACAAATACGAAACATCGGCAAGCCGCGACTTCGCCCAGCCGGTTATTCGCCTGCTGCCGCTCAATCACGATGAAATATTTGTACTTCTAAAAAAACTTACGGAAATATTCAATTACAACTATAAAACACAAATAGAGATTACGGATACCGAGGTACTTCAATATATGGAGGAAATATTTAACAAGCCGGGCGCATCCGAATTTCTGACGCCAAGGGAAGTCATCAGGGATTTCCTTAACATACTGAATATCGTCCGCCAGAATCCGGATGTGGATAAAAATAAACTTTTTAGCGAAATGGAAATTTCAGACGAAAGGTCGGACGAAAACCTTTTAGACGGCATAGAAACATTATGAAGGCATTTGATTTGCTGTCGGCTCCCGTGAGGAAATTTGTCCGGAACAGGGGCTGGCATGAGTTGCGTAAAATTCAGGCTGCGGCTATCACCGGAATCATGTCGTCTGACGATAATTACATCCTCGCATCAAGGACAGCGTCAGGAAAAACCGAGGCTGCCTTTCTTCCTGTTTTGTCGAAATTGAACTTTGAGGAAACGGGCGTGCAGGTGCTTTACATTTCCCCGCTGGTAGCTCTGATAAACGACCAGTTTTTACGCATAGAGGAACTATGCAAATACCTGAATATAAGGGTTACAAAATGGCACGGAGAGGCAAATTCGGCGCAAAAAAACAGATTAACGCGCAATCCTGAAGGGATAGTATTGATAACGCCGGAATCTCTGGAGGCAATGCTTGTAAACAAACCTTTCCTTGTCAAAGGAATGTTTTCCAATCTGAAATATACTGTTATAGACGAGATTCATTCGTTTTTAGGCACGGACAGGGGAACGCAGCTAAAGTCAATTTTGCACCGGATGCAATGCGTCAATGCCAAACCTTTCAGCATAATAGGACTGTCGGCTACCATAGGCGATTATGGCGAGGCTAAAAGATTTACCGGAAACGAATCGAAAACAACGGTATTTCGTGATACGAGCGCCAAGGAGATAAACGTACTGTTCCGCTATTTCAAGGACAATGGCGACGAACTGTCGATAGAACTGCTAAAGGATTTATACATGGAGACAAAAGACCGTAAGGTGCTTATTTTCCCAAACAGCCGTGGACGCGCGGAAGAAATTGCAGTGAAACTCAAGAAGATTTCGGACAGAGTGGACGGGCATCCGAATTATTTTTCGCATCATTCGTCGGTTGATAGAGAAGTGCGCGAATATGTGGAGCATTTTGCAAAGAATAATCATAGAGAAAACTTTTGTATCTCCTGTACTTCCACGCTGGAACTGGGTATAGATATTGGGACGGTTGATGAAATTGTTCAAATTGACGCTACTTACAGTATTTCCTCATTTATCCAGCGTGTAGGCAGAAGCGGACGTAAAGACGACAGGCCCGCCCGTCTGTGCCTGTATGCAACCGACAAATGGGATTTGCTTCAATCGATAGCGTGCTGGCTTCTATACAGCAGGGATATGTTTGTTGAGCCTGTAAAAATGCAGGAAAAACCATACGATATTTTAGTTCACCAGTCTCTTTCTATAGTAAAGGGAAATTCGGAAATAAAACTAAAATCCCTGATCAGGCAACTGAAAAACAATCCGGCTTTCAGTCAGACTGAAATAGTCGAAATAGAGCAGGTATTGAATCATCTTCTGAAAATCGATTTTCTGGAAAAGGCAGAACAGGATATTATTATCGGGATCGAAGGAGAGAATATTGTAAATAGCCGTAATTTTTACAGCGTATTTAAGACGGAAAAGAATTTCAAAGTTATTCATGCCGGAAATACAATCGGGGAACTGCCATTCTCGTTTCAAATAGCAGAGGGTGCAAATATATTGCTTGCTGCAAGAATCTGGAAAATAAGAAGTGTGGACAGTGAGTCAAAAAAAATTGATGTAATACCGGCAAAAGACGGGAAAAAGCCGGTGTTTTTCGGTTCGGGCGGGTCGATTCATCCTAAAATACGTGAAAAGATGCTTGAAATACTCTGTGGAGATGAAGAATATGATTTTCTTGATCGATCGGGACATGATGAAATAAAACAGCTTCGCAGAGATTTTTCTGTTTTTAACCTTCAAAACATACAAACCGACAGGCTTTTATTTAAAGCGGAAAATCATTTGTGTCTTTTTACATTTACCGGAACGCTGGTAAATCATACTTTAAAACTGCTTTTTGATGTTGTGGGCATTAAAAACGAATTGTACGAACAAAGCAGCATGTTTGATATTTCTGATATTTCAGCAGATGATTTCCTGTCGAAATGGAAAACGCTGCCCAAATATCTCCCGGATATGAATGTCCATATTGGCAATTCTCTTAAAGACAAACCAATACAAATGGATTTCTCAAAATACGGCGTTTACCTGCCTGAAAATTTGCAGATCGAACTGTTAAAGAATAAATATTTTGACACGGGGCAAACAGATCTATTTTTGAAAACAACTAAGATTATAGAGAATTAAAAATCAATAAATCATGGACTTTAAATATACGATAAGGCAGATTGCAAAAATCGCCGTCGGAATCAGGGAGAATATCCATACGAAAGAAACGACAAAGAACGCATTGGTATCGCCATTTGTCCAGGCACTGGGATACGACATATTCAATCCCTCCGAAATCATATCCGAATATGATGATAAAATTGATTATGCCCTGATTGAAGACGGGAAGCCGATAATCCTGATTGAGTGCAGGCACTGGAAACAGGACTTGACACTGCGCGACAGTCTGCTGCCGCTGTATTTTCATTCATCAAATGCAAAATACGGGATACTGACCAACGGCATTATCTACAAATTCTACACAGAAATGGACGAAAAGCCATTTTTAGAGATAGATATAACGGACATGAAAGATACCGAAATAGAAGAGCTCAGAAAATTCCAGAAAACGTAAAATGAAAACAGAAAATGACGCATCAAAAGAAGTCTCCGACCGTTTTATCGAAGTCGTGGACAGGATAACAACCGGCAGAAACAAGATAACAAAGAAAGTATTTGCCAAAAGCATAGGAATGGCAAACACCAACCTTTACCTTGTCGAAAGAGGGGAACGCGCTCCCACCCTGAACCAGGTCGCCATGACAATAAGAGAGTACAGCGTAAACCCTGCATGGCTTTTTAAGGGAGAAGGCGAAATGTTTTGCCGGAACAGTGTCATTGACGATATTTTTGAACGCTTTAAAAGCGAAATAAAAAGGCAGACAGGCAAGCCGTAACTATTCATCGTACAGTCTTTACAGTCTTTAAAGACCTTAAAGCCCTTATTAGCTAACAGTCAATTCAACAGAATCCGCCTTTTTCATCACCTCATACAGCCTCTTAAACGTCTCCGTTGAATTGATTACCTGTCCTTTGACTTTATTCTCGCCTACAAGGATACATCCTTCAGTATCCTCCGGGCGGTTCCCGATATGGATAAGCACGCCATCGTAGCCTTTCACGTCCAGCAGTCGCGGGACCTTCCCGCCACAGAAACGGTACTGTTCGCGGGTTGAATACTTCGGCGAAACAGCATTGAG